>CAMWQY010000125.1 GCA_947176355.1 uncultured Porphyromonadaceae bacterium | reverse complement strand
CTCTATAAATTCAACAAGGGTGGCGATATGCACTCCGAGTGGGATTCTGAATGGGATAGCTTCGTAGCAAGACTCCGCAACAAGGAAAACAAAAGTAAAAAGTAATTGTCAATAACCTGTAGATAACATCTACAATCCTTTAACAACCATGCACATGGCAGACGCGCTCGTGTCTCCGGCAATAGCTGCCGGCACAGGAGCAATTGCGGCGACCCTCATTGCGGTCGCTGCTTCAAAAGTGAAGCAAATACGTCGTGACGACATCATCCCCCTCATGGGGGTGATGGGCGCCTTCGTATTTGCCGCCCAAATGATCAACTTCTCCATTCCTGGCACAGGCTCCAGCGGACACATCATAGGAGGCGTACTCCTCAGCGCAGTGCTCGGGCCTTGGGCAGCCTTCATCACTCTCTGCTCTGTGCTTATCATCCAATGCCTTGTTTTCGCCGATGGCGGATTGCTTGCCTTGGGATGCAATATCCTGAACATGGCAGCCACTTCCTGCCTTATCGCATATCCATTAATCTATCGACCAATATCAGGGACATCGCTGAAACCTTGGCGTATCACAGCAGCATCCATTGCTGCTTCAATAATAGCTCTTGAGATAGGAGCCGCCGGTGTGACTCTCGAGACGGAACTCTCCGGCATCACAGCACTACCGACATCCACTTTCCTCGCTTTCATGCTACCTATCCATCTCGCTATTGGAGCTATCGAAGGAGTTGCAACCGCTGCAGTACTATGTTTCCTTGCCAAGTATCGTCCGGAAACTCTCTACAGCGACTATACCGCGGATGAGTCCTCATGTACCGGACGATTTGCTTCCGGATCGGGTCGATTGCGACCTGTACTCATCGGATTTGCCATTGCAACGCTGATTTTCGCCGGAGCCTTCACATGGCTTGCATCTGCCAATCCTGACGGACTTGAATGGTCGATCGAAAAAGTGTCGGGGATATCCGACATGCCTTCTGCTACTCCAGCCACTGCTTTCATGCCGGACTATGACTCCCGATTCGCCGGAATCGTAGGCGCAATCATTGTAATGGTGATGCTCTGGGCTATAACCACAATCATCTTCCATCGGGTGCGCAACGCACATCAAAATTCTTCCACAAAAGGCAAAGAATGAAGCCAACACGCCTCGAGAAAGCCATCACGATCCTAAATGCTCGGCAAATGAAGCCGGCTGAAAGGTCTCATATCGGAGACATCGATCCCCGAGCCCTGCTTTTGGTGACTGTAGTCTACCTCGTGGCTATGCTCAGTGTGCCTCTACAGCGCACAGATATGATAATATGGTTTGCCGCCTATCCCATTATCTCTGCACCTCTTGCCCATATTGCATACGAAAGACTTTTCCGTAACTCCCTGTTTGTCCTCCCTCTTCTTGTTTTCATTGGTATATTTAATCCAATCTACGACCGCACTCCGGCTTTCGCTCTCTTTGGAATTACTATCAATTCCGGTTGGATCAGCTTCATTTCAATTATTATACGTGGATTGTTAGCCACACAAGCACTCTTACTGCTCATACGGGTGTCCGGATTCAACGAAATGTGCGAGGCACTACACCGTTTAGGTTGCCCCGGAGCCATAGCCACCCAATTACTGATGGTCTATCGCTATCTCTCAGTCCTTCTTGAAGAAGCCTTGACTATGCAACATGCACGTCAAGCCCGTTCCTACGGTAAAAACTCTTTCAAAGCATCTCTATGGGGACCATTCGTAGGACAATTACTCCTCAGGACAATAGAGAGGAGCCGACGTATCAATATGGCAATGAAAGCCAGAGGCTTCAACGGCACCCTCAGCACTTCGCCTAACATGCATTGGACAACAGCCGACACAGTATACTGCCTTGTCTGGATTCCCGTCTTTTTCTCACTCCGCTTTATCGACGTTTCTGCTTTATTATTAACCCTCTTTGCTTATTGCTAATGAATACACCTGCGCTCGAGTTTAAAGATGTATGCTTTTCATATCCGGGAGGACATGAAGTGCTACGCCATGTATCCTTCTCCATTCAGCCCGGAGAGAAGGTTGCTCTCGTTGGCCTTAACGGCTCAGGAAAATCCACTCTTCTTCTGCACACCAACGGACTACTTCTCGCCGATACCGGCACCGTGTCAGTCAATGGCAAAGTCATCGGCCGAAAAAATGTAGAAGAATGCCGGAAGATTGTGGGCATGGTTTTCCAGAACGCTGACGACCAGCTCTTTATGCCTACTGTAGAGACGGACGTAGCATTTGGACCACGCAATATGGGATTGAAAGAAGAGGAAGTGAATAGTCGGGTAGATGAGGCATTGCGCATCACGGGATGCTCATCATTCCGCGACAAAGCCCCATTCCACCTGTCTGGTGGTCAGAAAAAGATGGCATCGATAGCCACAGTGCTCTCAATGAAACCTAATATATTGGTCTTCGACGAACCCACCTCCAGTCTCGACTTCGCAGCCGAGGCACAGTTAATCGGAATCATAGACCGTCTTCCTCACACAATCTTAATGTCGACCCACGACATGGACCTTGCCCGCCGCCTTTGCACCCGAGCCATCCTTATGGACCACGGAGCCATCGCATACGACGGACCAATCGACACACTCCCCTATCCCCTGATCTCTACACTCTGAACATGTTCGCAACCTAATTACTTCTTATCCTTCCATTTTCCTGTGGTATCCGGGAAATTATTTGATTATTTCCCAGGAATCAATGTTATTGCGCTCCGTAGAGTAGTTGGCAGCTATTCTGATGACGGTCTTATCTGAATGTGCGTATGGTCTTGCATAGCCTTTGTCTTCTATCTGAGCCATCGCGTTGATAACATTTCCATCGGTCTTTAGCTCGAATATATAGATGAATCTGCGCGTCCTCAACATGACATCCATACGCGCATTGCATGTCTGTTCCTCGGCACGAGGCAAGAAGCCGAGAGCCCTGAATATTATGTAGATGTTGTTCTTGAAATAGCTTTCACGCTTTGCCATCTCAGTGTTGCCGTAGGGATTGCCTTCGAGGAAGGTCTGCAGGAGTTCCATAAACCTGTCAGCCTCTCCCCCGACAACCGCTCTCCTCATCTTAACAAGAAGATCCTCACATTCCATGTCCCTGTATCCTGAATATATTGGCATCAGAGCCTTGGAGAAACTTTCCGCCACTTCCTTATTCGGCAGACCGAGTGTATAAAGATTTATCTCATCGTCAAAACTCTTAATAGTGAGGTAGCCGGTTTCAAAAAGCAACGCCACAGGATTGTTCAGATACGATTCCTTTACACTAAGTCCGCTTGCCATAGTCTCTATACAATCCAAGTCCGGAAGAAAGAAATCATCCCTCTTCATTACGCCTATCAGATAGGATGGAGTGCCGCTCCTAAACCAGAAATCATTAATCTTCCTTGAGTCAAGGGCGTTGAGAAGACTGTAGGGATTATAGATATCCGGACTATCTTCACTGAAGTGATAGCCGTCGTAGTTTTCCTTAAGCATCAGGAACGCTTCTTCCTCTGAAACTTTCTGCTTCTTTGCGAACTCCCTTATCGAGTCAGGCAGATATTCTTTCAATTCCTCTTCGGTTATGCCGCAGATTCCGGCAAATTTATCATCAAGGGTGATGTCTTTCAAATTGTTGGCTCCGCTGAAAAGACTTGTGTGGCTAAAACGAGAGACTCCCGTCACAAAAGCAAATTCAATATAACGGTCAAAAGATTTCAAAACTGAGAATATAGGCTTGAGCACTTGCCTATAGCGTTCATTTAGTTCAGGACGCTCAAGCGTATCGAGGAGAGGCGAGTCATATTCATCGATGAGCACCACGACCTTTTTCCCAGTCTTCTCATAAGTGTTAAGCAGCAGGCTTTCAAATCGTTGGGGAAGACCTCCAGCTTCCGGATTCTTTCCATATATCCGCTCATATCGAGAAAACACTGCATTGAGGAATATATTGAGGGCTTCCATAGAAGAGGCTTCCAAAGTATTGAAGGAAAACATCAAGACAGGATAAGGAGTCCAATCTGATTCCTCTTCATATATGTAAAGACCTTTGAAAAGATCCTTTATACCCTCGAAATAAGCCTCAATAGTACTTAAAAGAAGACTCTTTCCAAACCTCCTCGGACGGCTTAGAAAGTAAAATTTACCTGAGTCCCTCAATTTCTTGATATATCGGGTCTTATCAATGTATACATACCCAGACTCGATTATCTCCGAGAATGTCTGTATTCCGATTGGATATTTCAAAGTCTTCTCCATAATTCCTTCTGCTTTTTCATTAAAACGCTTTCCTCCCCCAAAATTAATAAAAATATTCTCAAAATGCAAAAATAACGTCAACTCAGTCTAAAAAAAGATAGTATGACAAACCACCTCCACTTTCGGATTTGAAAGTGGAGGTCGTTTTGAATTAGATCTATATTTTGGAGTTATTTCATTATTTCTGAAGAGTCGATGCAGGGGATACCCATGTTGCGGAGGTCGAAGATATTGGCATTGGCTACTTCTTCCGAGGCTGCTGAGCAGCAATCTGTCACTACGATTGTGTTATAGTCAAGACCCATAGAGTCAACCGCTGTAGAGCGAACACAATTTGGATACTGAGTGCCTGTCAGATATACATTCTTTACTCCGAGTCCGCGGAGAACGATGTCAAGGTCCGTTCCGAAGAATGCACTGAAACGCTGTTTGGTGATTGAGATATCCCCTTTCTGAGGTGCTATCTCATCAGGGATTGCCGCGCCCTTTGTCCCCTCGATGCAGAAAGGATGACCCTCTTCAAAGAAATGGCGACGGAATAATTCCGCATCAATGCCTGAAATACGATGTATCCTATAAATGTAGATGACAGCCCAGTTATTGGCGCGACCATAATCCAAAAACTTTTTAATTGCAGGAAGAGTAGCGTAAGCACCTTCCACTCTCATTGGCGAATCGGGAAGAACAAAGTCATTTTCCATGTCGATTACCAATATTGCGTTTTCGGCATGCGTCAGCATGCCATCGATTTTGTCTGGTGTTTCCATAATATTTTATTTGTTTCTAAACCTTTAATAAAACAACTGTATTTCCCTCAATGTTCAGCAGAAACATGAAAAGGTAAGCTCCCCTGTATTCACAAATTTTCACTATAACTTACATGATTTCTTACCCATTTTCTAATAAAAAATTTGACAATCTAAAATATTTTCATTAATTTTGTAAGTAATAATATATGAGTAGATAATCGCATAATATGGATGCAAATGATAATATGTTAGCTCTATTGGAGAGCCTTATGCCGGAGCCGGCAGAGGATGTAGCGCGAAAGATTGCCGACGACTTCCGCCAGCGCCGCGTCGAGAAAGGGCTGACGCGTTCCGACATCGCAAAGAAATCAGGAGTCTCCATTGCCAACATAACAAGATTCGAGCAGAAAGCACTCATATCACTCAACAATCTCATAGAACTGGCTATAGCACTCGGCTATAACCTCGAAATAAAGAACATATTCGCAACTCCCAAATACTCCTCAATGGAGGAGCTCCTCCAAATCCGCAGAAACCAGGGCAAAACAAAAGCCTACAAAAGAAGAAAACCAAAGCCATGACAGAAAATATCATAAATGAGCATAATAAGCAGGAGTATCCGCCGATGCATACGGCGGAGCATCTGCTCAACGGTGAGATTGCACGCCGATATGGATGCGGACGCGCCTTCAGCGCCCATATAGAGCGCAAGAAATCCAAACTTGACTATCACATGGACCGCTCTCTCACCGATGAAGAAATCAAATCCCTCGAAGACTACATAAATGGCATAGTAGCTGAAGACGTTCCCGTAACCGAAGAGTTCATCACCCAGAAAGAAGCCATGGACCGCTTCGACATGAGCCGTCTTCCGGAGGGAGCTTCCGATACCGTACGAGTGGTGCGAATCGGTAACTATGACGAATGTCTCTGTGCCGGAACACACGTAAGCCACACTGCCGAAATCGGCACGTTCCGCATCACAAGCACCCGATACCAAGACGGAGTGCAACGCATCGTCTTCAAACTCAATTGAGCTCCGCTTCCAAAATAAACATTGGCTTCGAGCTATGGGGACCACGCGGAGAGCATGAATCAATCGTAAGATTTGGAACCGATTGGGCCACTACCGACAAAGACATCGAGTTCCTCCTTACCATACTCTAAATTCCGGAATAATTCATTGAACCCTTAGGCTATAGTAGTGTTAATATAGTATAAATCTACTATACTTAAACACGAAAAAACACGATAGACAATGACTACTGATTCCACTACCGCAAAGACTATTGATTTGGCGACAATGCCATTGGGAGCACGCCAGATATTCATAATGATAGTCGCTTCTCTTGGCCAATTCATAGGTCAAGGACTCGCTACTTTGGTCGGCATAGTTATACCATTAATCCAGCTTGTGGCGCATCCCGAGCTAAGTTCAGGCATACAGGGCTTAATGGGATGTATCTCACTCATCGGCATTATGGTAGGCACGGTCGTGTTCGGCAGATTGAGCGATCGCTTCGGCTATCTGTTTTTCTTCCGTCTATGCCCGCTGATCATCCTCGCCACATCGCTTATATGCGTATTTATCCACGCTGTGCCGGTGCTGCTCGTATGTCTGTTCCTGATGGGTTTTGCCATTGGCGGGGAATATAGCCTTGACCCGGATTACATCTCCGAACTTATGCCTGCCAAATGGCGTACATTCATGGTGGGACTCGCCAAGGCACTTGCTTCTGCAGGAAGTGCAGTAGTGGCAATCATCTGCTATGTGATGATCACCAAGTCAAAGGATCCTGCCATCTGGCCCGATCTCTTTTATATTACAGGAGTCATTGGAGCAATCATGTTCGTAAGCCGCTTATGGTTTGCCCAAAGCCCGCAGTGGCTTATGAGTCGCGGACATACGGCAGAAGCGCAGAAGGCAGTCGAGAAATTCCTTGGACCGAACGTCAGGATGATATCCGATGTGGCAGCTGCCACATCATCAAAGCCTCAGGCAAAGCCTGAAAGCATGGGTGCATTCATCAAAGAGCATCTGCGCAAGATAATCCTGACCGGTGTGCCTTGGGCATGCGAGGGACTCGGTGTCTACGGTATTGGTATCTTCCTTCCTGTCCTCATCATGAGCTTCAAGATCGACAGTCTGCCGGCAACAGCTCCTGAAATCGAGCACATCACTCACTCCGTAGGACTCACGTTCGTTCTCACACTCGTAATGATGCTCGGTTTCGGACTCGGTCTATGGTTGCTAAAAAAAGAAAACCATGTCAAGATGCAGATAGTAGGCTTCTGGGGAAGCGCAATAGGCCTTGGACTCCTTATGGCGGCATATCTCTGCCACTGGCCTTCTTGGGTGGCAATTGCGGGCTTCGTCATCTTTGAGCTATTCCTCAATGCCGGACCTCACCTCATCACCTTCATTCTCCCAAGCCAGGTGTATGCCATTGAAAACCGCGGCACAGGCACCGGAATCGCAGCCGGCATAGGCAAAGCCGGAGCAGTAGCGGGAGCGTTCATTATCCCGGTGCTTCTTAAGAGCGGAGGTCCTACTACTGTAATGATCGTCTCTATTGCAGTGATGGTGGCTGGAGCACTTATTACATACTTTGCAAAACCCCCAAAAA
>CAMWQY010000124.1 GCA_947176355.1 uncultured Porphyromonadaceae bacterium | reverse complement strand
AATTCCACTACGACCGCTTTGCCAAGTTCCTTGACATGATTCAGAAAGGA
Source organism: uncultured Porphyromonadaceae bacterium (assembly GCA_947176355.1). Classification (GTDB taxonomy): domain Bacteria; phylum Bacteroidota; class Bacteroidia; order Bacteroidales; family Muribaculaceae; genus Lepagella. The sequence goes on along the minus strand of CAMWQY010000124.1, from coordinate 7,706 downwards.
ACTCTTTGGAAACGCGAGAAACCAGTGACATGGCATTGCCTCGTTTGCGGATATGAATATGTAGGCACAGAGCCACCGGTAAAATGTCCGGCTTGCGACCATCCTACAAGCCACTACATTTGCGTTGAAGATGGCTATTGCCCTGCTCCGGCAAGCTAATAAAAGAATTATGAACAATCCAAAAAGGCTGCTTCTCTACAAAAGCAGCCTTTCCTTTTTATAAATACTTATTATAATTAAGTAGGAATGCATAATTCATAATGCATAATGCATAATTGTTAGACTCTGAAATTCAGATGATAAAACATTTATGATATTATACTTTTAATTTGTCAAACTACTTATGAATTATGAATTATGAATTATGAATTATGAATTAAATTCAAGCTTTAGCTGTAAAATTTCCTGAACACAGTGACGATATCCAGATGATCCTGTACTCCTGCAGTCTCAGCGGCTGAATGCATAGCCCATATCGCTGCTCCCATATCAACGCCACGCAAGTCTATTTGTCCGGTCAGAATATTTCCTAAAGTTGATCCTCCGGCCACATCTGAATGATTGACGAAATACTGACACTTTACGCCCGCTTCCTCGCACAGTGCATGGAACACCGCTGCGCCGTCAGCATCCGTCATATATTTGCAATTTGCATTAATCTTTACTACCGGGCCTCCTCCTATCACAGGATGATTCGTAGGGTCATACTTGTCGTTATAATTGGGATGCCAGGCATGAGCGTCGTCGGCAGAAATCATAAATGAATTGGCTATGGTGCGATAGAAAGCCTGTGGACCAAATCCTACGCAAATGCAAATTCTCTCCAATATCTCTCGCAATACAGGCGAATGCGCACCCTGCTTAGTGCCTGATCCGGTCTCTTCATTATCAAATACAGCCATCACTCGAGTTGAGCCGCATGGAGTATCCGATTCCTGAAGAAGCGCTTCAAGAGAGGCGAAAGCCATGCTTAGATCGTCAATACGTCCACTCTGGAAATATTCCCGGTTAGCTCCAACAAGTTGAGCTTTTTCTGCCGGATATAGATTAAGTTCATAGTCTATTATTTCCTCAGGCTGAATGCCGAGATGCTCCGCAACCAAACATTTCACTACGCCTCCATGCTCTTTATAATTGTCAATCTGCTGTTGTGTGAAATATCCTATCACCGGCTTCATATCTTTTTGCACACTCAATTTATTCCCCTCATTGACTTCCCTATTGAAGTGGATGGCAAGATGCGGGATTGTGCATATAGGTCGCTTAAGATCTACTAAAGTTGTGACAGGGTGAAGATAATCAGATCCTTGCGTCATGATTCTTCCCGATATGGACAGCGGACGGTCAAACCATGTGTACATGATTCCGCCACCATATTTTTCTACATTAAGGCTCACTACTCCCCCCTCTCCATAGATCTCGCAGTTTGGCTTGATCTTGAAGCATGGAGAGTCGCTATGGGAAGAAATTATCCTGAAACCGGAATAGCCCGGAGCATCCACTCCAACGATAAAGGCAAACACTGCTGAATCATTCTTTACGACATAATATTTGCCCCCACATTCAAGGTCCCATTCATCACGAGGATCAAGCTGAATAAAGCCGGCATTGTCAAGTTCTTTGCAGATAGTAGCCACCGCCAAGAAATTGCAGGTCGACTCATCCATCCATTTCAATAGTCTATGTATCATATTTTTAGTATCAATATTCTCAATTCTAAATTCTAAATTCTCAATTCTAAATTCTAAATTCTCAATTATGAATTATGCATTGAATTAAGTGCCCTAAGCACATTGCAGAGAGTCTGCGACCAATAATCCTTAAATGCATCTTTGCAGACTCTGAAAGCCTCCTCAAGATGATCACCTTCACTCTCCCTTACCTCTGCCACAAAATTATACAGTGGCTGATAGATGTCGGCAAGATTCTCAGAAATTGTAGTGGCGATGGGAGTGTCAGAATACTTCATATCCTTCTCAAAAGTTTCGAGATATGTATCATCTTCTCCAAAAAGAGCAGCCAACTGCATCCTGACAGTCTCATACTGCATCTCATCAAGATGGTCAGAAAGTCCGAAGCCCCACTCCTCGATTGATTCGCTTTCTCCGGCATCTATATCATGAAATTCAAAATATATCCTTGGAAGATACCCCAAAAGAGCATTAATGAAATCCTCTTTCTCAAGCTCTACGCTATTCTCAAGAGTAGCACAATACTCAGAGCAAAGCGCCACCAAATTTATCAATCGTGTATGTATAGCCTCCATAATCTTATTCAACTATCAACTATCAACTATTAACTATCAACTATTAACTATCAACTATTAACTATCAACTATCAACTATTAAACCTTTAACCACTTAAACATCTAAACGATTAAACAAGATAAGGATTAGAATCCCATTCTCGTCCTATCGTCGTAGGATTCCCATGTCCGGAATAGACAGCAGTCTCTCGCGGAAGTGTCAGCAACTTATTTTTTATGGCATCTACAAGCTGGCGATGGTTGCCCCCCGGCAAGTCAGTACGCCCTATGCTTCCTTCAAAAAGAGCATCTCCAACAATGACGAATCCATCCTCTTTATCATAAAGGCATATACTTCCGGGACTATGACCAGGGACGTGTAGCACTTTCAGTTCACCTCTTCCTATTTTGATGACATCCCCTTCCTTCAACTTTTGCTCTATTTCAATTTCCACGTATTCACCGGGTATACCAAAGCTTTGAGCCTGTTGCGCAAGGTACTTTCCAAGGAAAGCATCATCGGCATGTGCTTCCACCGGAACTCCGTATTTTTCCTTTACCCAAAGGTCGGATATAGCATGGTCGATATGAAGGTGTGTATTTATAAGGTGTGTCACCTTCAACCCTTCTCTATCAATAAAATTATCAAGAGCTTCAAACTCCCTTTTTTGGCTCATGCCGGGATCTATTATAGCTGCCTCTTTCTCTTCAGGATCATATACTACGTAAGTGTTGATCCCAAACATATAAAATCCAAATTTTGCTACTTTCAACATAGAGATTTGTTTAATCGTTTAGTCGTTTAATCGTTTAGGCTATAGGGGTATAAACGATTTTTTTTGTATCGAAGAAATCTTCTTTGAAGTAGTTTGATATGTCGACTACTTCAGATGACTTCATATTCCTGAGCTCGGCACCAAGATCTCCCCCTTTCAGTGCTATCACGCCATTGGGAATAGCATTACGCTGTTCAGACGCAATATTCTTTCGGCTAAGCTTTACAAGCTCCGGTTGTGGCATAACCGCTCTGCTTACCACAAAATCAAATTTCTCATGGCATTCACCGCTATCGCCATGCTGGAATGAGACATTGGTCAGACCTATCTTTTCTGCGATGTCGGCTGCAACTTTCAGTTTCTTTCCAATCCTATCTATAAGATGAAAATGGACTTCCGGAAATAGTACTGCCAATGGCAACCCGGGCAGTCCGCCTCCGGTGCCGAAATCAAGCACACGTGAGCCGGGCACAAAATTTATAAATTTTGCGATTGCAAGGCTATGGAGCAGGTGGCTCTCTTCTAAATTATCAATATCTCTGCGGCTTATGACGTTGATTTTCTCGTTCCACTCCGGATAGAGCCTCATCATAGCCTCAAACTGCTCCCTCTGACGTTCGGTCAAATTGGGGAAATATTTAGTAATTTTTTCTATCATGATGCAAAAATAACAAATTTTCCGCAATTTATCCCTATTTCTCTCATATTATATCAGTCTTTTTTATTAATTTTGCATCTATTAATACTCAATTCTAAATTCTCAATTAGTTAAAATATCATGCACAAGTTTTTGGTTCGCGCCGCATCCGGCATCGTTTATGCCGCTGTAATTATATTTTGCATCACATACGGAGGATGGGCTCTATGGGCTATGGCTATCGCTTTTGCCATCATCGGTATATGTGAACTTGACCGAATGGCAATGGGATTTTCACGAAAGACTCTTCCCATCTTCATTGTAGATATTTTGGCTGTATTGTCATTGATCTGTCTTGCAATTTGTCGTTACTCTATAATACTCTGGATTGTCCTACAAATAGCCCGTTTGATCATAGTTTATGCTCTAAGGAAAAAATATCCTGAGCAAAAATTTGCAACGGTGGCTACTACTTATATCGGTATTCCATTTTGCTGTATGGTCTTAGAACCAATGCACCGTCTTCCTCTTCTCATATTTGTAATGCTTTGGCTCAATGATTCGGGTGCCTACATTGTTGGGTCTCTAATTGGGAAACACAAGCTGTGCCCTTCCATATCTCCTAACAAGACTTGGGAAGGATTTTTTGGAGGAGTTATAATAACTCTTATCGGCACATTCTTCCTTCAGCGTTATGTCGCTTCATTTTTCGGTATGGAAATATACTCCCTTGGCATTTGGATGCTGTTGGCAATCTCAACTTGTATTTTCGGCACTATTGGCGACCTGATCGAATCAAAACTGAAGAGGAAATACGGATTCAAAGATTCCGGCAATTGGATTCCCGGACATGGAGGCCTCCTCGACCGCATCGACTCCTTCCTCATCGCATTCCCTATCGCCTTCCTCATTCTTCTTTTTATCTATTTATAATGAAACCGTTAATAACCCTAATCGCTTCAACAATACTTCTCCCCTTCACCTTATCGGCACAAACTCCAACCCTGACCCATGTCTTCGATATACGCGCCGAAATAGGGTCTGCCATCAACGGCGGCCAGAATCCACACGGTGTGCGGGTGACGATTCCCATCACCGGCGGGGAAGTGACGGGTAAAGTTAACGGTAAAGTTATTCCCGGAGGTGCCGACTATCAACTCGTGAATCCTGACCAACAGAGATCTGATCTCGAGGCCATCTACACAATAATGACCAACGACTCCGTAGCTATCCATGTATGCAATGAAGGAATCAACAGGTTTGCCCCTGATGATTCCTACTTCATGACTTCGCCAAAATTCGAATGCGACATCAACTCGCCTTACAATTGGCTTAACAACCGAATCTTCATCTGCCGCCCGGTAGGATTCGAGCAAAACGCCATAACCCTACGAGTCTGGATGGCAGAGTAAGATTTAAGGAATTCGGAAATCAGCCAGCAGTTTGATACCCTCTTTTTCGACAAGAATATCCTTCAATTCTATTTTCTCAAGGAGAGGTTTCAGTTTGTCTATATTAGCAAGGTTTACTTTTATACGGTTGCCATCTTCCTTAATTATGCTATCCTTCATTTCCGGAATCCTGTTTACTAAATAAGACAATGCCGGAGCTACGATCATCTTAGTCAATCCTCCCTCGTATGCAATGATAATATTGTCAGACTTGACCTCTACAATCCTCAGATTGATGCCAAGACGGATATCCTTTATTATATTATGCTGTATCCATATCAGGCGAAGTTCCTTGGCAGATATTTGGGCAAATTCGATATTAATGTTTTGATTTAATTTAGAATATAGAGATATTTGCTGGAAAGGGATGTAGAAGTGCATGGTATTTTTATTTTGACTATTATTAAGGTTTTCATTAGAGACAGATACTGCTGAGTTGGGGCTCGCAACCTCTTCTTTTTTATCGGCTTTTTTATCTGTCTTGAGTAATGATGACTCTTCTATAAGTTTATATAATTCTTCATCCACATTCATGGCATCGGTTTTGATTCTTTTAATATCATCGTCTCCAAACCAGTCCTGTAGTTTTTCTTTAGCCTGAAGCTTCACATCGTCATCTATATATTTCCAAACTCGAGATACAACAAATCCCAACACCGACATATCATCAAGCATACCTGCGAGCAAGAAATCAGGAATAAAATCAAAGGGTGAAATGAAATATCCCAATGCGGCAATCACCAAAATCCGATCCTTTAGGGGAATCTTGTCATTAGTGAGTGCATAATATAGAATCAGCACGTAATAGACCACCTTAGCACCGGCATTTTTAGCCGTAGCCTTAATCTTCTCAAAGAGTGCAGTAGGATTATACTTATCCTTGTAATTACCAAGTTTCTCCTTAAAAAACTTGACAGCGTTTTCAACAATCGATTTATCCATAATCATCAAGAATTTATTATTTTAAGTCATTCATATCATTCCCTATTTCTAATTATAACGTGTTATTCTTCAATTAAGTTGAAATTTAAAAATTCTGTTCCCAATCTGAATACATTATTGATTAAAAGCTTTGAGCCAGTGTAGTTAGCACGCTCCGCGTGCGTCCTCTAAAGTCCAACCCCCAATTTTGACAGAATTCATCCCTATAATAGTGATATTTTTAACCTATTTCATCCCTATAATAGTGACGTTTTCAATCTATTTCGTCACTATCATAGTGACATTTTCATAAATTTTCTTCCCTACAATAGGGATTATTTTAAAATTTTTGAGTATCTTTGTAAAAAATTAGATCGATATGATAGACAATTCACTACATTCAGCGATGCTGAAGCAACTGAATGATACAAGTTTAAGATTTAAGAGATATCTTTATCAAGATATTCCCGATGCTCGTCTTGTAGGCATAACCGGTCCTCGTGGCGTAGGAAAATCCACTCTTCTCCTTCAGAAAATCAAGGAGTCAGGAAAAAAATGCTTATATGTTGATGCAGACAATTTGTATTTCGCCACCCATTCTTTAGTAAGCTTAGCTGATGATTTTGTAAAAGATGGGGGTGAGTTCCTTGCCATCGACGAGATACATAAATATGAAGGTTGGTCAAGAGAATTAAAACAGATTTACGACACCAACCCGGACTTGCATATCATATTCACCGGTTCTTCTGTGCTTGATATCAAGAAAGGCTCCGCTGATCTTAGTCGACGTGTTTTGATGTTTCACATGCAAGGACTTTCTTTTCGAGAATACCTTGAACTTTTCCATAATCGTAAAGTTAAGACTTATTCACTCGATGAAATATTAAATCATGAAGTGGAAATGCTGTCAAAAGAAAGTATTTTGCCGGAACATCCCCTTCCCTATTTCAGAGAATATCTTGCCAAAGGCTATTTCCCATTTTCTCAAGAACCTCTCTTTGATCTTCGTCTAAATCAGATTATATCCCAAACTGTAGAATCTGATATTCCTCTTTATGCCGGATTCACGGCAGCCACCGCAAGGAAATTAAAGCAACTTATGGGTGTGCTTTCGAGATTAGCTCCTTATAAACCGAGTATCGAAAAACTATCGCAAGAAATTGGAGTCAGCAAAAACACCCTGCCTGAATATCTCACAATGCTTGAAAAAGCAGGAATGATTTCCTTGCTTCGAGATGATACATCAGGGCTAAGAGTTCTTGGAAAAATCGAAAAACTCTATATTGACAATACAAATTTTATGTATGCTATGGCAGGAGTGATGACTGATATTGGCAATGTCAGGGAAACTTTCTTCCAGAATCAGATGCGAGTGGAATATGATGTAGCGGTATCAAGAGTTTCTGATTTCAGAATTGGAGATTTCACATTTGAAGTTGGAGGTAAAAACAAAGGTCAAAGACAAATCGAAAGCATAAAAAATGGCATAGTGGTAAAAGACGACATAGAATTTGGCAATGCCAACATAGTCCCCCTCTGGCATTTCGGCCTCACCTATTAAATATTGCCGTTAATAAATAACCAGTTGCGAAACGACCGTTTCGGAAATGACCGTTTCGCAACTGCAAAATTAATGTATTCTACTTCAAAATCCAAATTTTTATTGGGACTTATGA
>CAMWQY010000123.1 GCA_947176355.1 uncultured Porphyromonadaceae bacterium | reverse complement strand
GATACATTGGAAAATCAGCATTTGATACATTGGGAAATCATCATTTGATACATTGGAAAATCATCATTTGATACATTGGGAAATCATCATTTGACACATCGGGAAATCATCATTTGATACATTATCAGTATTTATTTATTGATATATAATTTATTAAATTCTTAAAATTAGATATAATCTCATATTTTTGCACATAACAAAATATTTTACTATCTTTGCACAAAAATCATCCTTATGGCAGAATATAAACCACGAATAGCAGATTTATTACTTTCAGAAAAACTGGAAGGTATGGGAGCTGTCTTGATTGAAGGATTGAAATGGTGTGGGAAAACCACTACAGCCGAGCAGAAAGCACACAGTATAATCTATCTTGACGAACCTGGGAAAAAGCAACAATATATCAATATAGCAGCCTTGGACCCGCAAAAGCTTCTTGCAGGAAAGTATCCACGACTTCTTGATGAATGGCAGATTGTACCGGAGCTATGGGATGCAGTGCGCTTCTCAGTTGACCACGGCGACCAGGACGGAATGTTTATAATGACCGGTTCAGCAGTACCTCTCGATGATGAGGAAAAGCAAAAAATAAGCCATAGCGGCACAGGACGAATAGGGCGGATTAAAATGAGGACTATGTCACTGTGGGAATCACAAGAATCTACAGGAGAGGTATCACTCAACGATCTCTTCTCAAATAAGCTTGATATAAACGGAATCGGAGAAACCAATCTTGAGACTATTGCATATTATGTATGCAGAGGAGGATGGCCCAAAAGTATAGCTCAACGACCACAAATAGCTTTAGGCAGAGCATTCGACTACTATGATGCAATTGTGAACACAGACATATCTCGTACAGACAAGACGCTTACCAATCCAGAACGTATAAAACTGATACTTCGTTCGTATGCTCGCCACCAAGGGACCCAAGCATCCTTAGCCTCAATTCGCGATGACATCAAATCCAACGACATTATGGCTATGGATGAACGTACTGTAGCCTCTTACATAGATACATTACGGAAAATATTTGTAATAGAGGACATGCCATCTTGGAATCCTAACCTTCGTTCAAAAATTGCTATCCGCACTTCTGATACAAGATATTTTTCCGACCCATCTATAGCATCAGCCTCTTTAGGATTAGGGCCTTCTGACCTAATCAATGATTTGGAAACCTTCGGACTATTATTTGAGACCTTGTGTGCCAGAGATCTGCGAGTATATGCTGAGCCACATGGGGGTACCGTTTACCATTACCGCGACAGCAGCGGGTTGGAATGCGATGCGGTTATTCACCTGCGAAATGGTTCATACGGTCTCGTTGAGATCAAATTAGGTGGAGATAATGCCATCGAAGCAGGTGCCAAAACACTTGATGCTTTGACAAAAAAAATCGACACCACAAGGATGAAGGCGCCAAGTTTCAGGATGGTGCTGACAGCAGTTGGTCCATACGCTTACCGAAGAAACGACGGGATATATGTCGTACCAATAACTACTTTAAAAGACTAACCTCATTATGAAAAATCGATTTTTATCTCTTTTTGCGGCATTATGCCTCTCGAATGGATTTTCTATTTCATTTGCATACGAAGCAGACAGCCATATTCCGGAAGTGAAATGGGATGCCCAGAGCCTTATTATCGATGGCGAGAGGGTAACACCGGTAATGGGAGAGATCCACTATAGCCGACTGCCCGAAAATGAATGGCGATCTTCCGTGAGGAAGATGAAGGATGGCGGAGTGACTGTCATTGCCACATACGTATTCTGGAATCATATAGAGCAGAATGAAGGGAAATTTGACTGGAGCGGACAGCGTAACCTTAGGAAATTTCTTGAAGTTTGCAAGGAAGAGGGAATGCCGGTAGTGCTTCGCGTAGGACCATTCTGCCATGGGGAAGCAAGAAACGGCGGTATACCTGATTGGATCTTTGATCAAGGAATTAAATCAAGGTCGGAGGATCCTGCATTCTTGAATGCTGTAGAAAAACTTTACCGCCAGATATTCACTCAAGTGCAGGGACTGCAGTGGAAAGATGGCGGACCGGTGATGGCATGCCAATTTGACAATGAATATCGCGGACATGGATCATATCTTATGAAACTGAAAGGGATAGCGGAGGAAATTGGTTTCGATCTTCCATTCTATACCCGTACAGGATGGCCTGAACTTAAGACCCCTGTTCCATACGGTGAGATGATACCACTATACGGTGATTATGCCGATGGATTTTGGGAAAGGTCGATAGAACCCACAGCCGGTAATTATTACAAAGCTTTCAACTTCAAAGGATTCAGGAGCAGTACGGCCATTGCAAGCGAGCAATTGAAAGACCAAAAGGAAAAACTTACGGAAGGCGACGAGCATTATCCATACTTCACATGTGAGCTTGGCGGAGGAATGATGGGTGCTTACCACCGCCGCCCGTGGATCTATCCTGAAGACGCTTACTCGCTTGCCGTAGTAAAACTCGGAAGCGGAAGCAACCTTCTTGGCTACTATATGTATCACGGAGGCACAAACCCGGAAAGCGACATCTACCTCAACGAGACCCAACGCACGAAAGCCACAAACTACAATGATCTCCCGGTGAAGAACTACGACTTCCAAGCACCACTTGGAGAGTTTGGGCAGCCTTATCCTCATTACTATAATCTTAGGAAACTGCATCTATTCATGAAGGATTATGGCAATCTACTTGCTCCAATGGAAGCCACTTTTCCAATGCCTCAGGATATCAAGAAAGGAGATGACTCACATCTGAGATGGAGTTACCGGTCAAATGGAGAGAGCGGATTCGTATTCATCAACAATTACGAGCGTCTTCAGAGTCTTTCAGCAAAAAAAGGAATTCAATTTGATGTTTGTGGGGTAAAATTCCCTTCAAAACCAATTACGATTCCTGCCGGAACAACCTGCATCTTTCCTGTAAATATTGACGGAATCAAATACGCTACCGCACAACTTATAGCCAATCGAGATGGGAAAATATATCTTGAACAAATTCCAGGAATCCCTACCGAAATAGCGATTGGAAAGAAAATAATGAGAAATGTCAAAGCTCTTGGACCTGACAAACCAATAGCAGAAAACATATATCTTCTCACATCAGACCAAGCCTCAAAGATCTTCCTTCCTAAGAAAGATCTCACATCATTGCCTTCTGAAATGCCTAAGATAGGGAAAAAGGCAGAAGCCGGACCGGCTCGATCCATCACTATAGGAGTAAACAAAGCTGCTGAAGAACCGTCAGACGAAGATTTTGATAATGCAGCAGTGTATACTATCAGCAATCTGCCTGATTCCAATGACCGTGAAAACGTATTGCTCAAGATTGACTATAGAGGAGACGTAGCGCGGTTATACTGCGACGGCAAACTGATAGCCGACAATTTCTACAACGGACGCCCGATGCTCTACGGACTCTGGCGACTTCCGGCTGACGTAGAAAAACTCGAATTGCGCATCCTCCCGCTTCAGGAGAACATGCCTGTCTACTTCCCTGAAGAAGCTGACACCACTCCGGGAGAAGAAGTCTACAGTATTTCACTAATGCATAATTTATAATGTATAATGCCATGCCGTCGGAATTCACTCGGAAGCATTACGGCATCTTTTAATATAAATGAATTATAATGAATAAGATATTTCTTTCAATAGCAATTTTGTCAGCTTCTGTTTCTTTCGCAGCAACTGACAACAAAATAGATCTTGCCGGCACTTGGCAGTTCGGATATGGCGAAAAGCCCATATATAATGACAAAATAGAACTACCGGGATCAATGCTTACCAATGGCAAAGGTAATGACGTGGACACTGATACCAAGTGGACAGGTTCGCTCTATGATATGTCGTATTACTACAGTGACCTGTACAAACCATATCGCGAACCAGGCAACATCAAATTTCCTTTCTTTCTCACTCCCGACAAAGAATATGTAGGAAATGCCTACTATAAAAAGAAAGTGAAGATTCCCGCCGATTGGAAAGGTCAGCGTGTTGTTCTTCATCTTGAGCGTCCTCATATAGAGACGACCCTTAAAGTCAATGGAGAAGATGTAGGGCATCAGATGTCGCTGTCAACTCCCCATGAATATGACATAACAAAATATGTCCATGCGGGCAAAACTAATGAAATAGAACTGACTGTCTACAACGGAATCGAGAATGTCTGCGTGGGTCAGGATTCCCATAGCGTGACTGACCAGACTCAGGGAAACTGGAATGGAATAGCAGGTGATATTTACCTTAAAGCCACTCCAAATGATGCTTATATCAAGAATGTCAGGGTTTATCCGGATGTCAAAAACCGGAAAGCTGAGATAAAAGTAATCAAGGGTGGAAATGCTAAGAAGATCAAGAAAGTAAATGCCAAAGTTGTATCTGACGATGGAGCTGACATTTTTAATCTACGCAATTGGGAATTAAGTGGCGATACATTGACTTTCACTGTAGACTTTGGAGACAAGATGAAGACATGGGATGAGTTTTCAACTCCGCTATACGACGTAACTGTGAACTTTGGAGACGACACTGCCACAACTACTTTCGGCATGCGCGACATCTCAGTCGCTGGTAGGGATATATTAATCAATGGGCGACCCATGTATGTGCGTGGAACAGTAGAAAACTGCTGTTTTCCGCTTACCGGATATGCACCAACTGATGAGGAGTCTTGGGCTAAGGTATTCGCGAAGTGTAAGGAATATGGCATCAACATGATGCGCTTCCACAGCTACTGCCCGCCGGAGGCAGCTTTCGCTGCAGCTGATAAAGCCGGAATTTACCTTCAGCCGGAAGGTCCGTCGTGGCCTAACCATGGGGTGAAGCTCCGCAGCGGTATGGCTATCGATCAGTATCTTATCGACGAAGGGAAAGCCATAATCGATGCTTACGGCAATCATCCATCGTTTGTCATGTTTGCAGCCGGCAACGAGCCGGCAGGCAATTGGGTGCCTTACACAGATATGTGGGTAGCCACAATGAAAGACTATGACCCGACCAAAATTTACTGCGGAGCATCCGTAGGTGGCGGCTGGGCATGGGACGGCGGCAGCGAATACCACGTGAAGGGAGGTGGACGCGGTCTGGAATGGAAAAATCATGAGCCTTCGAGCGACGATGATTATTCTACCGATATCAGCACTCCAAGAAATTTCAAGCCTACAGATGCCAATCCGGTCAACAACTCCCCTATTTTGGCACATGAGCAGGGTCAATGGTGCGCTTTCCCGGATCTTGATGAGACATCACAATATACCGGTCCATATAAAGCCAAGAATTTTGAGATATTCCGTGATCTCCTTAAGAAGAATGGAATGAAGGGGATGGACAAGAAGTTTCTCAATTCGAGTGGTAAACTACAGACACTCTGCTACAAGTATGAGATAGAGCGCAACTTGCGCACTCCCGATTACACAGGTTTTCAGCTTCTCGCACTCAATGACTATAGCGGTCAGGGAACTGCACTCGAAGGGGTGCTAAATGTTTTCTGGAAAGAAAAGGGATACGTAGACGGGGAGCAATGGAGGGAATTTTGCAGTCCGGTCGTTCCATTGGCAAAATTCCCGAAATTTGTATTCACAGATGCCGAATCAGCTGCAATCCCGGTGGAGGTGATTAATGCTACTTCCGGAAATTTAGGAGAGACACAGATCACTTACAATGTGACAGACACAAAAGGCTCTGTTATCGCATCCGGAGACTTGGCGAATACGGATATCCCTATAGGGAAGAATAATCAAGCTGGAGTGGTGACGCTCCCTATAAGCCAAGTTGTCAATCCAATGAAATACACTCTTATTGTCAATGTCGGAGATAAAGGCCGCAACAGTTGGGAGTATTGGGTATATCCTGAAGAGGCTGTTCTTGATGTTCCGAAGAATGTTTTCGTCACTGATACCCTTGACGCCACAGCTCTTGAGATACTGGATATGGGAGGCAATGTGCTTCTGACAGCTGCCGGGAAAGTGACTCTTGGAAAAGACATCGTGCAGAACTATATGCCGGTATTCTGGAATACAAGCTGGTTTAAGATGCGTCCGCCACATACAACCGGCGCTTACATCGAAACTGAGCATCCTCTTTTTGCCCATGGATTTCCGACCGATAACTGGAGCAACCTCAACTGGTGGGAACTGCTTAACAAAGCTCAAGTGATGAATCTTCTTGAACTCCCTGCAGAATATCAGTCGCCGATCCAGCCTATCGACACATGGCATCTTAGCAGAAAGCTCGGCATGGTAGTGGAGGCAAATGTCTTGAACGGCAAGCTTTTCATGACTACGATGGACCTCGACAGTAATCTTGACAAGCGAGTGGTGGCAAAGCGTATGCGCAATGCAATTTTGGATTACATGGCAAGCGGGGATTTCCAGCCGACGATAACACTCACTCCGGAAGTCATCACCGACTTCTTCACTAAGGAGACTGCCCCCGTAGAGATGTATACCAACGAGACACCGGATGAGCTGAAACCCAAACTGAAATAATAATTGAACCATTTGGCTTCTTAAAGCGTTAAAGTAGAAAATAATATTCACTCACTAAAAAAACACACTACTATGGACATTCAGCAAATCATCAGCCAGCTTACTCAGCATTTCGGCGATAACTTCGACATCTCAAAGGTAACAAGCGCTCTAAAAGGTCTCGACCTCAAGAACCTCGACTTCAAGGAAATCGTCTCCAAGCTACACGCAGACGGCCTCCTCGACAATGTAAATCTTGACAGCTTAAAGGGCAACGTCCTCGACGGTCTAAAAGAGAAAGCCGGTGGTATGCTTGGTGGACTCTTCGGCAAGTAAAAAACACAAATTATCAAAAAATATCAAACTCCTTCCGGCATAGACCGGGAGGAGTTTTTATGTAGTCAGCAAAGTAATTTGTGCATTTTGCTTTTATTCAAGTCAATCCGGTTGTCAATCAGCACCTCAGTATATCTTTTATAGAGAAGATTTTACTTATAGCTTCAAACGAAAAGAACTGTCCGTCAAGAATCATATAGTCTTCCCTTTGAAGCTTGCTTAGCCTCTTGATTTCAGGGAAAAGACCAACCGGCACAAGAACTTCCCGTCCATCCGTAAGATAGACTGCCATCTTCCCTCTCTTCTGGTTAAAGTCGAGTTTCTTTATTCCTAATTTAGTATCTGAATACCTACACACACTCAAAAAATATCGCTGTGCGTACCCGTCTGCAAAAGCAGAAGAATAATGTTATCTTCATCATACTCCCACAAAAGCAACCAATCAGGAGTAATATGACATTCCCAACAATAATCAAACTTAGAAGAAAGCCTATGGGGATGATGCCTCATGTGCAACTCCTTGCCTTCAACAAGGCATTTCACGACTTCTTTTAATTTGGACTCGTCATAACCACGTTTGAGGCACTTCTTCAGTTGTTTATCATACTGTTTAGTTGTTCTAAGTCTATATTTCATTTTTTAGCAGCTTCTATCATCTCCTCCACTGAAGAATATTCCGTCACTCGTCCAGCTTTTACATCCTCTATGGCAAGCTCGAAACCTGTTTTTTTCTTTTTTGGCCTCACTCCCACAACTTCTACACCTGCAATGTTCTTCACAAGTGATTTTATAGCTCGAGCTACTGAAGGACTTTCAATATTTAAAATAAGTTGAGTCATACAAGTTTTATTTTGATATTACACAGCAAATTTAATGAAATAATGTATCTTATCCAAATTTCTACGAAAAAACTTTGCTAATCCGAAAAAAGTTTATAACTTTGCGGATGCAGACCGACTTGCGGAAGCCCCGGTCCGGGGCT
>CAMWQY010000122.1 GCA_947176355.1 uncultured Porphyromonadaceae bacterium | reverse complement strand
CTTCATTCGCTTTTTTAGCCTCTCTGATAGCAGCTGCAATGGCATGAGAACTTTCGGGCGCTGGAATGATTCCCTCTGTCTGTGCAAAAAGTGTTGCTGCCGCAAAGGTCTCAAGTTGAGGTATGTCTACAGCCTCCATTAGATCCTGGCTCTTTAGCTGGCTTACCACGGAGCCGGCACCATGGTAGCGAAGGCCTCCGGCATGAATATTGGCAGGAGCAAAATCATGACCGAGCGTATACATAGGAATCATAGGTGTATATCCTGCTTCATCTCCAAAGTCATATCGGAGTTTTCCACGAGTCAGTTTCGGACAAGACTCAGGTTCTGCCGCTATGAATCGTGTATTACGCTCGCCACTGAAATTATGGCGCATGAATGGGAATGAAATACCTGAGAAATTACTTCCACCTCCAAAACATCCTATCACGATATCCGGGTACTCCCCTGCCATCTCCATCTGCTTCTCTGCCTCCAGACCAATTACCGTCTGATGAAGAGCCACGTGATTAAGTACTGAGCCAAGCACATACTTGCAATTTTCGGTTGCCATAGCAAGCTCAACAGCCTCTGAAATTGCAGTGCCTAAAGAACCTTGATATGTAGGATTTTCTGTAATAATCTTGCGTCCCGCTTTAGTTGACATAGATGGAGATGCTATCACTTCCGCCCCATAAGTCTGCATAATCGACCTTCGGTAAGGCTTCTGATTAAAAGACACCTTTACCATATAAACAGCAAGATTAAGTCCAAAGTGCTTTGCTGCAAGCGATAATGCTGCCCCCCACTGTCCGGCGCCGGTCTCAGTTGTTATATTAGTAACTCCCTCCTTTTTACAGAAATATGCCTGTGGAATTGCAGAATTAAGCTTATGGCTTCCTACCGGACTTACACTTTCATTCTTGAAATATATGTGCGCTTTTGTATTTAATGCCTTTTCAAGACCTCTTGCCCTCACAAGTGGCGTAGGGCGATATATCTTATACATTTCTCTTACCTCTTCAGGAATTTCAATAAACCTATCTGTAGAGTTCATCTCTTGAAGAGAAGCTTCTTTTGAGAAAAGAGGCATCAAATCTTCTGCCTTGAGAGGCTCTCCGGTAGCTGGATTGATCATTGGCTGTGGCTTTACCGGCATATCAGCAACGATATTATACCATGCTGTAGGTATATCTTTTTCTTGAAGGAGAAATTTCTTTGATTCCATAATGAATTTGTTTGAAAAATGAATATTTATAGATAAATTTATAAATTATTGAATAAATTTACAAATTTGTATATAACTATATAACAACACAAATTTAAAATCTATCATTAAAAATTGCACAATAAGTCGAATTTTTGTAATTTTGCACTATGATAACAGCTTCACAGAAAAAAAGAGAAAATATAGCGGAATATCTGCTCTATATGTGGCAGATCGAAGATTTGATCAGGGCTTTTGGCCTTGACCTTGACCGCATAGAAGAAAATATAGTGAATAAGCACGAAAATCTCTCTGAAGAGCAACGCAAAGAGATGTCGGAATGGTATGAATCACTTATCGACATGATGCGTCGAGAAGACGTCGTGGAGAAAGGACACCTACAGATCAACAAGAATGTCATAATAGCTCTCGACGACCTCAATGCACGCCTTGTAAAAGACCCGAAATATGCTAAATATGCTGCCGAATATTATAAGGTGCTTCCGCTGATTGTAGAGCTTCGTGCAAGAGCTGGTGAAAATAAGGCCGGTGAGATGGAAACTCTTTTCAATTTTCTTTATGGCATACTTATGCTGAAGATTCAAGGAAAGGAGATTTCAAAAGAGACTCTACAGGCAGCCAATGAGGTTTCTCATTTCCTTGGGACTCTCGCTCAATATTATAAAAAGGACTACAACAACGAGCTTGATCTTGAATAAGCCATGTCGGAAGAATTAAATAAAGAAATAGCACGTCGTCGCACATTCGCGATTATCTCACACCCGGATGCCGGAAAAACAACTCTAACCGAAAAACTTCTTCTTTTTGGTGGAGCAATACATGTAGCAGGCGCAGTAAAAAGCAACAAGATAAAAAAGACCGCCACTTCAGACTGGATGGAAATCGAGAAGCAGCGTGGCATATCGGTTGCTACATCTGTGATGGGATTCAACTATAAGGATTATAAAATTAATATCCTCGACACACCTGGACACCAGGATTTTGCAGAGGATACCTTCCGTACTTTGACGGCAGTTGACTCTGTAATAATTGTAGTCGACGTAGCCAAAGGCGTGGAAACTCAGACCCGGCGCTTAATGGAAGTATGCCGTATGCGCAAGACTCCGGTCATCATTTTTGTTAATAAGCTTGACCGTGAAGGCCGCGACCCATTTGACATTCTTGACGAACTTGAACAGGAATTAAAGATTTCTGTTCGTCCTCTATCATGGCCTATTAATATTGGTGAGAAATTCAAGGGTGTCTACAATATTTATGAGCATGGTCTTGATCTTTTCACACCCTCTAAACAGACTATTAGCGAACGTGTAGAAATAGAAGATGTAAATTCTCCTAAAGTTGATGAACTCGTCGGGAAAGCCGATGCTGACAAACTACGTGAAGACCTTGAGCTTATAGAAGGCGTTTATCCGGAATTCGACAAAGATGCTTATTTACGCGGTGAAGTGGCACCGGTATTCTTTGGTTCCGCACTCAATACATTTGGAGTGAAAGAGCTTCTTGACTGTTTTTGTGAAATAGCCCCGGCTCCTCTTCCAATAGACGCAGAAGAACGAACAGTCGATCCCAAGGAAGAAGGATTCACAGGCTTTGTCTTTAAGATTCATGCCAATATGGATCCTAATCACCGAAGTTGCATAGCCTTCGTGAAGATATGTAGCGGAAAATTTGAGCGCAATGTCAACTACAAGCATGTGCGCCATAATAAGATGATGAAGTTTGCAGCTCCAACCGCTTTTATGGCTCAAAAGAAGAATATTGTGGATGAAGCATTTCCCGGAGATATTGTCGGAATACCGGATACAGGCAACTTCAAGATTGGTGATACTCTGACATCCGGCGAGAATCTACATTTCAAGGGCCTCCCATCATTCTCACCCGAAATGTTCAAGTATCTTGAAAATGCCGATCCCATGAAGGCAAAGCAACTTGACAAAGGCATCAATCAGTTGATGGATGAAGGTGTAGCTCAGATGTTTACAAACCAATTTAATGGTCGCAAG
Organism: uncultured Porphyromonadaceae bacterium; assembly: GCA_947176355.1. GTDB lineage: Bacteria > Bacteroidota > Bacteroidia > Bacteroidales > Muribaculaceae > Lepagella. Next base: position 4,628 of record CAMWQY010000122.1, on the reverse strand, counting down.
ATTATTGGCACAGTAGGTCAGTTGCAGTTTGAAGTGATCCAATACCGTCTGCTACATGAATACGGAGCACAATGTCGTTGGGAACCCATAAGCCTATACAAAGCATGTTGGATAGAAAGTGACGACCAAGAAGCACTGGAAGCATTCAAGAAGCGTAAATACCAATTCATGGCAAAAGACAAAGACGGTCGCGACGTCTTCTTAGCCGACAGCAACTATGTTCTCCAAATGGCTCAATCCGACTTCCCCAAAATCAAATTCCATTTCTCGAGCGAATTTTAAGGCGTTCTGATAAGAAATTGGATTGAAGTTGAGAAAGCATGCCCTTCGATCTGAGACGGTCGAAGGCTGCATTATACCCGGAGGATACTTTGTCAGGATAATGGGCGTCGGTGCTTAAGACGAGTTTGGCGTCGTACTTTTTTAGTAATGGCCACCATCTTTCGGCAGGGAAGAATCTTCCACTTGCTTCGAATTTTTTGGTATTGATTTCGATTATTACATCTTTTTCAACTGCCTCTTTTATAACTTCTTCTACCAAATCGGCATACCATGGTTGATCTTCGAGTTCAAGCCAGGCATGGGAGCCGTTGTCGCCAATCTTATCCAGATGGCCTATGATGTCAAAGCCTCCTTTTTCAAGCATTTCCAATTCCATGGCAAAGTATGTCTCAGCGACATACTGAAGCTCGCCATCATATTCAGAATCAAGATACTTCAGGAATCTATCTGCCGGACCATCCACGTCGACCGGTTTTCCCTCCTTAGTTCGAACGAAATGAACTGACCCAATACGATAGTCGAGCGGAAGCGATTTGAAATAATCTGTGGCAGGTCCGAATGATTCAGATAGATAATCTATTTCCATTCCTGTCAAGATTTTCATTTTGTCATTATATTCATTCTTCAGTCTATTGGATTCTGCTATGAAAGCATCCATATCCTCTGATTTCATATTGGCACCGGATGGACAACAGATCGGACTATGAGGTGAAATGCCCCACACTTTAAATCCTGCCTTAAAAGCAGATTCCGCTATTTCGGCCATACTTGCTCTTGCATCACAAAACTCAGTATGACTGTGGTAATTCTCCATATATGGTTTCGTTGTTAATTTATTTAGGCTGAAAATAATAATTAAAGTATATTTAGATGATGGAGAATACTATTTGTTTAGTTCTGCTGCGATTATCGTATTTCTCATTTTTTTTAATCGATCAGACTGCCATTCACGCTTCTGTTCTATTTCGAGTATCTGGTTTTTAAGAGCGGTTGCTGACCCCTTTTTCTTATCAGTCTGATGATAGCGTCTCCTTAATTCTGAGAGTTGGCTTTCTAAAGCGGTATGCTCTTGCAATGCTTGCAGATATTGTTGCATGTTGCGTTTAGCCGCCGTAGAATTGAAGTCGGATAGTTTTCTCGCCACTTTCCCCGGCATATAGAAAATAAATTCAGTCTCAGAATTCCTTTGATTCTTTCGATAACGCGCGTCGATGTCTTTCAGAATCTGAGCATAGTCTGTATCAGGATCTTGTGTGACTGAGATATCGTCGATTCTGGCCAGTGAAACAATATCATCTTCTTCGTCTGCTATATAATTCTTTCTGACATCATTTGTCTTGAATATATAGATTGAGACCCGGTCATCAAGACGGTTTCTGTCTGTGACCCACCATCCTATTCCATTTTCTTCATCAATTGCCATCATATACTCATTAAATGGCGAATTGAACGGGTAGCCTAGACCCATAGGTTGACGAAACTGACCACTTACAGGATCTTTTGACGCAATGAAGAGATCATACCCACCCATACTTCCTTCGCCATCTCCGGAAAAATAGAGAGTGAGCCCATCTGTAAGAAGAAATGGGTTTCTTACATTGCCTCCTTCATTTAGTACGGAGCCAACATTGACAGGTTTATCCCAAGAACCATCCATCAACCTGTCACTCTCCATAATCACTTCTTGATGATCATCATTATTTTCTGACCACATCATAATATCACCGGCTTCTGAAGAATAAGCAAAATCCGACAGATTATGTCGATTCTTAAGAATTGCGGCATCCGGACTTAGAAGTTTGCCTCCTGAAGCAGGAAGCTTGATATATTTAAAAAAGTCAGAAGCCGGGACATCAATACGATCAATTATCTCAATTTTTTGAACATTATCGAGTGAATTTTCTGCAATTTCCAACTGCCTCCTGTATTGATCAAGAAGTTCTACTCCAGGGGCATTGGGATTCTTCTTCAGACTTTTGGCATACTTGTCGTAAAGTTCGTATGCTTGCTCAAAGTCATAGTTCAAGAATGCTTCGTGTCCGTCACGAAGCAAGTCAGCATTAACCGCAGATGTACCCAAAAGGAATGCAAGAGCACTCCATATATACCTATATCCTATTTTTAATGTAGCTTTAACCATGTGTTATGCAAAAGAGCAAATATACTCTATACATATAACAAATATCTTAATAGAAATATTAGAGGGGATAGACACTTTAATAGATGTCTATCCCCTTTTTAGATATAATTAACGTATGATTATTCAGCAGTCTGCTCGTTGAGGAGACGAATCATCTCAATGGCGCTCTTTGGAATGCGAGTTCCAGGGCCAAAGATGGCTGCTACACCTGCATTATAAAGGAAGTCGTAATCCTGAGCCGGAATAACACCACCAGCAGTCACGAGGATATCTTCGCGACCGAGCTTCTTGAGTTCCTCGATCACCTGAGGCACGAGAGTCTTATGTCCTGCAGCAAGAGAGCTTACACCAAGGATATGAACGTCGTTTTCAACTGCCTGGCGAGCTGCTTCTGCCGGAGTTTGGAAGAGCGGACCCATGTCAACGTCGAAACCGCAGTCTGCATAGCCGGTAGCTACAACTTTTGCACCACGGTCATGGCCGTCCTGACCCATCTTAGCGATCATAATACGTGGTTGGCGACCTTCGCGTTTTGCGAAATCAGCCACTGCCTTGCGGGCTTCCTCAAATTCAGGATCACCCTTTTCTTCGCTTGAATACACGCCTGAAATAGTTTTGATGATTGCTTTATAACGTCCTACTACTGCTTCGCAAGCGTCGGAGATTTCTCCCAATGAAGCGCGGAGTCCGGCTGCCTTTACAGCGAGGTCAAGTAGGTTGCCCTTGCTTGGATCCTTGACAGCTTCTGTGATATCAGCAAGAGCTTTCTGAACGGCTGCCTCATCTCTGTTCTTACGGAGATCCTCAAGACGACCACACTGTTCGTTGCGAACCTCAGTATTGTCAATTTCGAGGATATCGATAGGATCTTCGTGATCAAGACGATACTTGTTGATACCAATGATAGCTTGCTTGCCGGAGTCGATGCGAGCTTGCGTACGAGCCGCTGCTTCTTCGATCTTCATCTTAGGCAGACCTGTCTCGATAGCTTTAGCCATACCGCCGAGTTTCTCGATTTCTTCGATATGAGCCCAAGCTTTTTCAGCAATTTCGTTAGTAAGAGCCTCTACATAGTAGCTACCGCCCCATGGGTCAACCTGCTTAGTGACGTAGGTCTCTTCCTGGATATAAATCTGTGTATTACGAGCAATACGTGCAGAGAAATCTGTAGGAAGTGCGATAGCCTCATCAAGAGCGTTGGTGTGGAGTGACTGAGTATGACCAAGTACGGCTCCCATAGCCTCCACGCAAGTACGGCCAACATTGTTGAACGGATCCTGCTCAGTGAGAGACCAACCTGATGTCTGAGAGTGAGTACGCAGAGCAAGAGACTTAGGATTCTTCGGGTTGAACTGCTTCACGATGCGAGCCCAAAGCATACGAGCGGCACGCATCTTGGCGATTTCCATGAAATAGTTCATTGAGATACCCCAGAAGAAGCTCAAACGCGGAGCGAATGAATCGATGTCCATTCCGGCGTTGACACCTGCGCGAAGATATTCAAGACCATCAGCGAGAGTGTAAGCAAGCTCAATGTCAGCTGTTGCACCAGCCTCCTGCATGTGATAGCCGGAGATTGAGATGGAGTTGAACTTAGGCATGTTCTTTGAAGTATATTCAAAGATGTCAGCAATAATCTTCATTGAGAAGGCTGGCGGATAGATATAAGTGTTACGCACCATGAACTCCTTGAGGATATCGTTCTGGATTGTACCAGCCATTTCTTCAAGTTTCACGCCCTGCTCAAGACCTGCATTGATATAGAATGCAAGGACAGGAAGCACAGCACCATTCATAGTCATAGACACAGACATCTTGCCCAATGGAATGCCATCGAAAAGCACTTTCATATCTTCGATGGAGCAGATTGACACACCTGCCTTACCAACGTCGCCGACTACGCGCTCGTGGTCAGCGTCATAGCCGCGGTGAGTAGGAAGGTCGAATGCTACAGAAAGACCTTTCTGACCTGATGCGAGGTTACGACGATAGAAAGCGTTTGACTCAGCGGCAGTAGAGAAGCCTGCGTACTGACGGATAGTCCAAGGACGCATCGGATACATACCGCTGTAAGGGCCACGAAGGAACGGGGGAAGACCTGCAGCATAGTCGAGGTGTTCCAATCCTTCAAGATCCTCTTTAGTATAGATAGGCTTAACGGGAATAAGTTCCGCAGTGAGCCATTCCTCCCCTTTCTCCACCGGAG
>CAMWQY010000121.1 GCA_947176355.1 uncultured Porphyromonadaceae bacterium | reverse complement strand
ATTATGAATTATGCATTATTTAAAACGGTCTTCCCCCGCCAAAACCACCCGGAGGCGGACCCATCGGACGCTGACCCCCACGGCCTCCGTGTCCTTCAGGCCCCATCATTCCGGGTCCCATCATGGGGATATCTTCTGCTTCTGCAGTCTTCTTCTTGAAGTCAAGAGATTTGAATTGCCAGCTGAGTCCAAATATGAAGTAGCGAGATAGATTATTATATCGGCTGTCGACAATTGCTGCTGCCGAAACAGATCGTGATATGTTTTTTGTATCGCCAAGAAGGTCATGTGCTTCCGCGAAAACATTCAGTCCGTATGTTCCCGGAATCGTATATAAGATATTGGCATTCCAGATCCATGATTGAGAATCATATCCGGCAGAGAGACCGTTGGTCTTTGAATAGTGCAAATTTGTGCCCATCTGAAGACCAAAGGGAAGAGTTAGGGTAAAGTCAGAATCGAATCCATAACTTGAATTCTCTCGATTCTTCTGATTGGCAAGGGTATTCGTGGCAAGCTGCCATGAATAAGTAGGATTGGCAGAAATCTGAACTATCTCTGTCGAGAATGTGATTCCGGCACGTGGCGCAATATTATAGCTACCACTTCTGTTGTATTCTCCGTTGATATATCCGGCGTTTGATGCATAGCTTGCCATAAGCCTTGCAAAAATACGCCAGTTGCGATTGCGGAAAGGCTGATTATACATGCCGCGCAACGTAATATTGAAGTCGCCGGAGGTGTTTGTATATGTACTTGTGCGCGCTCCCGTGGTAGGATCGGTCGTAGTCATGCTCACTATGTTGTTGACTGTATATGATCCATTCAGCATAGCGTTGAGTGAACGCTGCGTATCCATGTCAAAGTCATTGAAGCGTGCAAAAAGTCTCTGAGTAAATGTCGGTTTTAGATTTGGATTACCAACTTTAATGTTCATAGGATCTGACACGTCGGCTACCGGTTGCAACTGCGAAATGGATGGCTCTGACGAGCGTGCATTGTAGTTGACGTTGATGCTTCTATTTTTTGAGAACTTATACCGTAGGCGGAAGAAAGGTGCAAAGTTTAGCACATTTCTTTTCGGAATATTGCGTTCAGACATTATCCTGTCGATGCTCTTGCTGCTTGATGGCACAAGCTCAATTCCTGCATTAAGGTTAAGCTCTTTGTTGGTATATCGGTATCCGAGGCGAATGCTCTGAGTCAGGAAGTCGTTGCGGAAACTGTTGGAAAGTGTTTCATCATAAAGTAATCCTGCTATGGGAAGATAGTCATAGTCGGGCATGACATATTCTTCACCTGATCTTGTCAGGAGATCCATCGGGAGATTATAGACATATTTGTCAGAATTATTGCGTCGAGAATTGATCCTATATGCAAATTCAAGGAAGTTACCCGGTTTCCCTATAGGTTCTGTCCAAGTCACTCGTGCGCTTATGTTGTTGTTCCAAGTCTTGTTGTCTGTGAAGCGGAATAGGTCTTCGTCCTTGTCTGCATTTTCTATAAGATAACGTGTGATCTCTGATAGTGAAGTGCCGTGTTGCTTGGTATTGGAGAATGAGTATTCTGCTCTTATACTAATAGAACGTCCTTTCTTCTGGGGGAACCGATGTACAAATGTAATGTCACCGGAAGTGCTCCAAGAGTTTCCGTGATTAGTCCGGTCATTGATCTGACTGTTGACAGGCGTTTTGTTGGGGTCGCCGGCAAATAGATGAGATTCTGAAGAAGAAATGACGTCGTTTGTGCTGTATCTAAAAGATGGTCGGAAATCAAATGTATTATTATCGTCTATTTCCCATTTTAGTCGGAAGTTACCTCCTACACTGTGGCTTCCGCTGTTGGATAATGATTTCGACGACTGATAGCTGACGGAGTCTGGCAGTAGGTTCATCGTCTCGCTGCTGTTTTCTACGTCTTGAGAATTATGCATATAGCGTACGTTTCCACCCACTGCAAATTTCCTTTCATCTCCAACCGCGAAATTCAGACCTAACATTTGGGAGGTCGTGATGCCTCCGGCTCCGCCGCCCATACTGAAGTTGCCACCACGCATATCTCCGCCACCCCTTTCATTGACGTTATTGGCGCTTCCGATGAGAGTGAACATATTGCCGTCGCCCATTCTCGTTAAGAAGAGATTTCCTGAGTATCGGTTGTCTGTGCCATATCCTCCACGAATATTTCCAAACCAGCTTTCTTCCATTCCTTTTTTCACTTCGAGGTTGATTATTGTCTCATCCTCTCCATCATCTACACCGGTTAGCCGGGCTTGCTCACTCTTGCGGTCTACCACTTGAACTTTAGCTACTGCTTTGGCACTGAAGTTTTTGGAAGCCATAGCCGGGTCATCTCCAAAATATTCCTTGCCATTGACGAGAATTTTAGAAACAGTTTTGCCATTTGATGTGATGCTTCCGTCAGAACCCACTTCTACACCTGGAAGTTTCTTTAGAAGATCTTCCACTACTGCATTTTCTGTAGTATGAAAAGAATCTGCATTGAATTCAAGTGTATCTTCTTTGGCTACAACGGCAGTTTTAACTCCCTTTACCACGAGTTCTTTTAGCAAAGTTGATTCATCATAAAGTTTAAGTGGTGGAAGTTCGATCGTTTTTGTGGTGTCGGCAACTGTAAAGTCAGTGATTTCCGTATCCATTCCAATCATTGATGCTTTTATAGCATATCGACGTGGGGTGAGATTTTTGAAAAGATAGCCGCCATCTGCATCTGTCATTGCTCCTGTGACAAGTGTTGAGTCGGGAAGTGCAAGTAGAGAGGCTGTAGCTCCTATAAGTGGTTGACCTTGGGAGTCTACAATCTTGCCTTTCACTGTCGCAGCAATCAGGGTCGCTACAGCAAGCAGCGACACGGCAAGGAGAGAAAATATTCGTTTGTTCATAATGGAAATGTGAAAATGTTGACAATATCAAAAAAATTGAGTGTGTCTCCCACACTCGTTATTTATGACTTGATATTCTGCCAAAGGTTTATTCACACTAAAAAATATTTTTTACAGTTCCGGCTTCTTTTGCACCCGTTCAGCCTAAGTCTAAGTGTGGTCGCTTAAGAATAGAAATCAATCGGCTACCTCCTTGATCAGGAAGTAGCCGTTGATTTTTATTAGATTTTTCAGCGAAAAAAGATTATGCATTATGCATTATGAATTATGCATTATGAATTATTACGACGGCTGATGAGTAGGACGCAATAGGTCGTTGACAGTCTTCACCGGATTGAAGGTCTCTACCGGGACTTCTACCATCACAGTATTCCAGTCGCTCATGGCTCCATTCCAGAGTCCCGGAAGTTCAAGTGCCTTGATTTCTACACCTTCACGGCTCTTGATTGAGATAAAGCCCGTAGCTTTGTCCACATAGTCAGACAGATAGAATTTCTGACCTTTATAGTCTTTCGTACATACTACGAGGTCAACCGGATTGAAGTGAGTTGCCTCCTTAAGCAGTTTCTGAGCCTCCTTATCATTCGGATTGATCTGTGAAGACTCAAGAATCTGAGGACTTACAGTGCCGTCTGGATTATATACGAGGAATGGGCCGCCACCCGGTTCTCCTTCATTCTTCACCATACCGCATACGCGTGTCGGACGATTGAATTTGTTGAAGAGATAGTCGCGAAGCTCTTCCGGAGTCATTTCAGCAGCCTTGTCGTGAGTTACGCAAAGTTTATGACGTAAGAAATCAAGCATTTCTACCATCTCTTCGCCTGAAGGAACTCCCTTGGCAAGCTTCTCACAATACTTGTCGATCTTTGCCTTAACTCCAACGAGGATACCTCCGAGCACCATCTTATATGTGATGGTAGGTTGGCGCAATGCATCAGGAACGAGGTTATCGATGTTCTTGATAAAGATTACGTCTGCATCCAGATCGTTAAGATTTTCTATAAGAGCGCCATGTCCACCGGGACGGAAGAAAAGTTCTTCATTCTCGTAATATGGAGTGCCGTCCATATTGGATGCGACGGTGTCTGTCGAAGGCTTCTGTACGCTCAGAGTGATGTCATATTCCACTCCGTATGCATGCTCCATTATTGATTTGATTTCCTCAAGTTTTGCCTCTACCAGAGGAACGTGCTCTTCAGACACGGTGAAGTGAAGATGCACCTTTCCATCTTTTCCTGCAGCATACTGAGCTCCTTCAGCAAGATGCTCCTGAAGCGGCGTGCGGCTGCCTCCCATTTCTTTGTGGAATTCGAGCAGGGCTTTGGGGAGTTTGCCGTAGTTGAGACCTACCTTGTTGAGAAGCACGTCGATCACATCTTTATATCTTCCCATCTTGATCAGACTCGCCACGCTATAGCCGAAAAGTTGGAGACATAGGAAGTTAAGTTTTCCAAAGAATGCGAATTTCTCGATATTCTCGAAAAATTTCTTTATGAAGTCATTGTCCGGCTTATTGCTCTTGCCGTTAAGGAAGGAGAAAAGGTCCTTAAACATACGTGAAGCAGCTCCACTTGCGGGCACCATCTTCATGACTTTTGCTCCTCCTGCAAGATATTTCTTCCACATCTCCTCGCTCTGCTGGATAAGTTCCGGCGATGGCATTGTTAGTCCGTGTCCTGGTGTCACTGCAGCTTCAATCTTAAGGAAAGGAAAACCTTCCTTGAGCATGATTAGTTGCTCTTCGAGTTTTGCCTCAGAAATCCCTCTTTTCGCGAGTGTCTCGAGGTCTTTAGTTGATAGATTCATGTTATTTATTATTTTAAGGGTTATACTTTGCGTTTTATGTTTTTACGTTTTATGTTTTACGTTGAGTGAAGCATTTTCGTCAAACGTACAACGTCGAACGTACAACGTTACTTCTTAAGCGATTCAATCTTTTGGGAGATGATGGCGCCTTTCTTTGCGAGCATCGGTATCATGCGTTCGTCGCGCGAAATGCGTGACGCTACCTCATAAAGATTCCAAGTAGACATCATTGTAGACTGATCTTGCTTAGGGTAGGAGAGAGCTCCGGTCTGCCGGTCTCCTTCAAGGTAAATGATCTTTATATCGCTACCATTATTTTCAGCTATCAATTTGGCACAGGCGGTAGCGGCACTGTCTGAGAAGCAGACCGTATTCAGTCCCTCCATGCGGTAATTGAGTGCCTGATCATGTCTCACGACAGATGTCTCTGCCGTCTGACCGTTTCCCTCCACACGAAGCCTGTCGAAATGACCACCACCTGCAAGCGCGGCAATAAGCTCAAGTTTTTCATTCTTTGTGATTCTCGCCACAAGTCCTGTCTTTTTCAATGGATATATACCTTTCCAAGCTCCGGCTATATAATATCCTTCCACTTCCCTCGGATTGTCGACATATTCAAAGGTGTGCACCATGGCATCAAAAGAATTGTTGAGGGCTTGAAGCTCAGCCTTTATTGAATCACTCTGGCGTTCCACTGCCTTCAGTGAGTCTGGAAGTGATGCTTCCCATTTCTCCCGTTCAGCCTGTACGCGCTCCTTTGCCTCATTTTTCCTTTTGCATGCTCCTGATGCCAACACAAGGAAAACAAAAGCTGATATACACAATATTTGTTTTATTCTATTATTCATCAATTAATTCTAAATTCTCAATTCTCAATTCTAAATTCTCAATTATTGAAATTCTCAATTAAATCCGCGTGACATCCTTGACTCCTTTTACTGTCTTAATCTTCTTGATGATAGCCGACAATACAGTATTGTCGGAAACTCCAAGTGTGAGATATCCTTGAAATAATCCGTCATTAGAATCCACTCTTATATTGCGAAGAGAAGCCTTGCTCTCCTTGCTGATGATGGAAGTGATATTGGCAACAATTCCTATATCATCTTGACCCACTATACGGAGCTGAACCGGAAGTTCCGATCCTCCTTTACCACTCCATTCCACTCTTATCAGCCTGTAAGGATAGCGTCCGCGGATATTGGTTGCATTCGGGCAGTCAGTCTTATGTATCTTCACCATTCCGTCTGATGATATAAATCCAAAGACTTTGTCTCCATATATAGGATTGCAGCACTTTGCAAACTTATAGCTGAGACCTTTGATAGATTTTTCTCCAATAGTCAATACTTCCCCTGCAGACTCGTTTTCATCTCGTATCAACTCAAAGTCTTCAGCAGTGGTTCGCTCGGAATGGTCTTCCGGTGCGGTTGCCACTTGATATGTGTTGATAAATTTCCCCGCGTCGATCTTTCCGTCGGCTATGTCGGCAAAGAATTCATTGACATACTTATATCCTTCTTTCTTGATGAGCTTCATCATCAATGACTCATCAATCTCTATCTTGCGGTTTTTCGCACGGCGCATCAGCTCCTCCTTGCCGAGGTCGGCTCGTGCCTGGAGTTGCTCATGGAGTTTCTGGCGTATCTTGTTGCGGCTCTTTGAGCTGACCACTATGTTCATCCAGTCAGACTTCGGCGATTGTGTGGCTGAAGTAAGTATCTCTACGGTATCACCGCTTTGGATGACATGGCTTATCTTCCTATGCCGTCCGTTGACGATTCCTCCCGTACAGTGTGCTCCCACATTTGTATGTATGTAAAATGCGAAGTCAAGCACTGTAGCTCCTGCCGGCAATTTAAATAAGTCTCCCTTTGGAGTGAAAGCATACACTTCCTTAGTGTATATATCCATGCGGATATCCTTCATTAGCTGCATGGGATCATCTTTGCCGGCTTCGAGAATATCACGGATGTTGTTCATCCATTGGTCGGTAGAGTCTGACTTAACTCCCTTGTAGCGCCAGTGGGCTGCGAGTCCCTTTTCTGCCACAAGGTCCATCCTCTTGGTTCGGAACTGCACTTCGACCCATTTCGAATCCGGGCCCATCACTGTGGCATGCAGGCTCTCATATCCATTGCTCTTTGGTATGGATATCCAGTCACGCATACGGGCAGGGTTAGGAGTATACATGTCAGTGAGTATTGAGTAGGCAAGCCAGCAGTCGCTTTTTTCCTTTTCCGGTGGCGTGTCTATTATGACGCGAATGGCAAATAGATCGTAGATACGGTCAAGGTCCACTTTTTGTTTCCTCATCTTTGCCCAAATTGAGGATATGGATTTTGTTCTCCCTTTTATAGAGAATGTCAATCCTGCATCTTCAAGTTTCTTCTTGACCGGTGCAATGAATTTTTCTACGTATGCATCGCGCGAGCGTTTTGTCTCGTTAAGCTTATTTGCAATTTGCTTGTAGATCTCCCGGTTGGTGTATTTGAGGGAAAGGTCCTCGAGTTCCCCTTTAATCTTATATAGTCCAAGACGATGCGCAAGCTGTGCATATAGCACATTTGCTTCAAAAGCCATATTTGTGACCCATTCATTGTCGGGGTGTAGATTAATCCTCCTCATCAATACGAGGTCGCGCACTATCATGATGATTATGACGCGGATGTCGTCGGCGAGCGAAAGCATTAAGCCTCGGAAATTATCCTGATTTTGAAGGTTTCGTTTAGCCGAGAATTGTGCTACGGTTTCTATGCCTTTGATCATTTCTGCCACATCGCGTCCGAATGCCTCTTCGATTTCATTCAAAGAGATGACTTCTCCATAGAAGTCACAGAGAAGGATTGCAAGAAGGATATTGGTGTCGGCATCTATGAAATGAGCGAATGCATCAGCTGTCTCGAGGGCAAGGGCCATTCTGGGTAGACCCTTTTCATCGTATGCCGATTTGCCGTTTGCGCATGTTTTCTTCAGTAGCGAACGTATAAGTCTATCAGCTTCCGGTGTGAACGATGCTTGAGAAGCCACGCCCTCATAAAGGTCGCGGCAGTGACGCAGTAGGGAGAGAGGAAGTTTGGTTTCTGGTGCCTTGTTTTCTTCCATAGTTCCGTCAGTTTGTTTGTCAA
>CAMWQY010000120.1 GCA_947176355.1 uncultured Porphyromonadaceae bacterium | reverse complement strand
TGAAGCAGCATAGAAACTGCTGACGTGATAACCAAACGATCCATAATAAGGATGCTCCTGGATTGCCATTATCTGCATTGCATTATATCCATCGGCGGCTATACGAGGAAGAATCTTGGTGCGGAATTCATCATAGCTTCCCACTTTTTCTTCCTGCTGAGCCATGCCGATATGGCATTCATAAATAAGCAGGGGTTTCGTGTCAGGCGTAAAGTCGTTGATCTTGAATTCGTATGGATTTTCCGGTGCATATACCTGAGCACTGAATATCTTGGTGGTTTCGTCCTGCACCACACGGGTGGCGTATGCCGGGATGCGTTCTCCCTGTCCTCCATCCCAAGTGACGAACATCTTGTATAGGTCGCCGTCATGAAGCTTGTCTGCCGGGAGTTTAATTTCCCACGAACCGCTGTCTTCAATGCGTGTGAGCTTGTAATCGTCGTTGAGTTTCCAGTCGTCAAAAGTGCCGATAAGGTGTATTGATGTAGCGTTGGGTGCGAATTCACGGAATATCCAGCTTCCATCTTTCTGTCGGTGGAGACCGAAATATTCGTAAGCGTTAGCGAATTTTGATAGAGAGCCTGAAGCGGCAGTTATTTCCTTTATTTTGCGGATAGCGTCTTCGTGTCGCCCTACGATAGCTTCTTCGAAAGGTTCGAGCCAAGGGTCGTTGCGAAGGATTTCGAGTTGTTTCTTTTTGCGAGCCATATATATTGGGTTTTAGTTATTACTTTTTGGTGACTTATTGGTCTAATTGGTCTAATTAGTCGAATTGGTCGAATTGGTCTAATTAGTCGAATTGGTCTAATTAGTCGAATTGGTCGAATTAGTCTAATTGGTCTAATTAGTCTAATTAGTCTAATTGGTCTAATTAGTCGAATTGGTCTAATCAGTCGAATATGATCGATAAGGTCTTTAAGATTAACACTCTATCAGTGTATATTGTTGCAGGGTCAGGTAAAGAGCTTGCGGATTTCGAGTCGCAACCGTTCTGCCTGCTCGTCGCCATGCTTCAGAACGGAAATCACACCTGCTACATAGTCGTCGATATTCGAAAATCCAAGCATTTTAGCCACGGAGCTTCCGGTAAACATTGGCTTATGATTGAATACTCTAAGCACCCCGTCATAATCACCACCTTTCGACATACGCTTGAATTCGGCAAGAATTTGGTCGTATGTCTCGCGAGGCTTCAGTTTCTTTATCAAGCTTTTGATGTGAAGTTCAAGAGCGGTGATGCACGTGAAGCGGGCATCAATTTTTCTCTCTACATCACGCTTCATTATGTGGCGAGTATGCTGTAGGGCTTGACTCTCAAGCATATCCTCAAATTTATGCATCACTTCCTGCCTGACGGCTTTCAAGACTTTCTTTGGATTCTTGTCGCGTATTTCAGCCATGGTCGTCACCACTCCGGGAGTCAGGAAAATATTTTCAATCTCAGCCACTTCCGGGACGAGGATATGCTTCGCACGCAGGTATTCCACTTCCTGATCACTCCTCCTGTCACGGTCTACAAGTCCGTAACTCTCTATTCTGTGCATGGTCTTGAGCGATTGCATAGTCCGCGTAGATTCTATCACTTTGTCGCAACTTCCCAAAGGCTTGACAGTGAACTCGGGAAATACCACGCTATAAAGTCTGATATCGATACTGTGCGATGTGTCTCCTTCTGTGAAGAGAATCGGCCTTCGGCTTCCCATCATCTGAAGGAATATTTCGTCGGGTAGTTCTCCGTCAGAGATTATCTGGTAGCGCCATGAATGGTCGGCTGCATTATAGTCTTTGATCCATATAGCAGTGCGTCTTGTATGGCTGGAAGCAAAGTTTGCATCGTAAGTGTCATAGACAAAGCGGCAGTCTGTCCTCGCGCGTTCTATACGGTCCCAAAGCAGTCCAACTATTGTAGGATGGAGGAAAAGAGAGGGAGTGTCGACAAGGATGAGTGCATTTTCAGGCGCAAGAAGCACGGAGGCAATGTAATAAAGGGCTGCTTTCTCTCCTCGGCTCAGATTTCTTATGCCAATGGTATCTTTTCCCGACCTGTTTCGTATCTGTGCTTTACCCTTTACGATATCAATTTTATTGCCGGGGAAAGTCTCTTCCCAAATTGATTTAAGAACATTAAACCGCACTTTCTCCTCTTCAAGAGAAAGCACGGTGATAAGTTGAGTCAGAGAGCCGGTTACTCTGCCCGGCATTCCCCCGGTCACTGCGGAGACAGCGTATGCTTCACCCTTATTGAGTAGCGCTATTTCATGCATGAAAAGCGATTTTCCACTACCATTGCCCCCAAGAAGAGTATAGAGTCTTCCCGGACGTCGACGAGGCGGCTGACTCATATTGCCTGATGAGTCAGGAGGTAGGTTGATCACTTTCATGATATGTAGTAGGTTAAGGTGACTTTTTAGGTCGATTATGAGAGGGCAGATATGCGGGCAATATACTTGCCGATGATGTCGAACTCAAGATTCACTTTTGTCCCGACTTCGATCATCTTGAAGTTGGTATGCTCATGAGTATACGGAATGATAGCCACTCTGAAACTGTCAGCTTCCGGATCGCATACTGTAAGGGAAACGCCGTTGACTGTTATCGAGCCCTTGTCTACAGTGACGTATCCTCGCGCTGCCATTTCCGGCTTGAACTCGTATTTGAAAGTATAATACCAACTTCCGTCCAGTGTCTCGACATCAGTACACAATGCAGTTGTATCCACATGTCCCTGAACGATATGTCCGTCGAGCCTGCCGTTCATTTTCATCGATCTCTCAAGATTTACGAGCGACCCCGGTTTCAAGTCTCCCAGGTTAGAACGGTCAAGGGTTTCTTGCACTGCTGTGACAGTATATGTGTCGTCTTCATTAAGGCTTACTACGGTCAGGCATACACCGTTATGCGCAACGGATTGGTCGATTTTCAGTTCATCAGTAAATGAACATTTCATCGTGATATTGACGTTGGAGCCGTCACGCTGGACGCGAACCACTTCGGCTGCCTCTTCAACTATTCCTGAAAACATTATTTAATTGAGAATTGAGAATTGAGAATTTGGAATTGAGAATTTGAAATTTATTCTCATCCTTATTATTTGCCGAATAGACCCTTGAGGGCGTCGACAGCAGCATCGGTAGCTGAATTGCCGGTACCTGATTCATTGTTGGGTGCGCTCTGTCCACTCATCTTGAAGCCAATGCAGATGCCGTCATATTGCTTTAGAAGTTGATCTGCTGTAGATACCATCTTGCTGCCGCTGATAGATGCGGCAAGCGACATGATTTTTTTGATTTTGTCAGCATCAAACATTACATTGAGTCCGGAAGGACTTTTTTCAACATACGCATCCATGCTTCCGAGCTTCATCATACCGCCGGCATTGAAATTGAATTTGAATACACCCTTGCTCTTCACTTCCAATGTCCCCTTGATAGGAAGTTTCTTGATAGTCAGAGTGAAGTTCCCTTCTTGATCGATATCAAGAGTAGCTCCGGTCAATCCAAATTTCTTATAATATTCGTCAAGCTTGCTTTCTACGGCTCCGGCAGCAGCTGAGCCACCGGCTTTCTTTAGGAAATTGTCGCTTTGGAACGAAACGGCTGATCCTGTCGATGTCCATTCCCCGGCGATGTCTGCTACGGTGAGGTCAGTCTTTGTGAATACGCCTTCCAAGACATTTCCTAATGCGCCGCCTGCTCCTCCAAGTATATCCTTGAGATCAGGATTGGGGGTTGGTTCTGCGAATGCACCGCAGCTGAATGTAAGAGCAATGGCAGCGATAGCCATCTTAAAGAAGCTTGACTTTTTCATATCTTTCATTTTTAGAGTTATACATATTTATATGACACTTTAAGATGCCTAAAGGTTTAATAATTGTTAATCAAAAGCCCCGCATATATCATTTTTCTTGTTAATAAACTATCTTTAATAGTCATAATCAAGAGAGAGTTGGTCTACATAAAGCACAGATGAGGTGGAGCCTGTGAAGTAGTCGCCATATTTCGACGAAGCGCATGTGATCATTATGTAAGTAGGTGTCAGTGACGTGCTTCGATAATCAAGCTTAATCTCAAATTCCTCGTAGGCATCCATCGATGAGCCACGTTCCAACTGTCCGTATCCAATCACATAGCTTGCATTCTTATCGAATAGCTGACGATTTCTAGGATTGGTCCGAATTTCGTATGGAGCAGTCCAATCGGTCATAGCTATGTAGATGGAGCAGGTGTCAGGACGCCCTTTCAATTCAGCCAACTCAGAACTTGCATAATTAATCTCTCCGGTAGTATATTGGTAGTAACCACGAAGTTTTGTTGGCCTTAATTTCCAAGGCCTGCCAAAATCGAGGATGCCATTTGTGCCGTCCACTTTCTTGAAAGTTCCAGTATATATAGATCCGGCAGCCAATTTACCGATACCCGCGATACCCTTGAACTCGGTCTTAAGCTGAGCTGATTGTCCTGAAGTTCCAGCCGGAACGTAGTCAGATGGTTGCACATTGCTTTCCCCGAGCGTGGATGCTCCGGTATTTCCGGTATCCCAGAATTGAGAGCCTCCCTCAGTCCAAGGACACCATATCTTGCCATTTTTCCACCATTGATCGAAGTCACCGTCAGGAAGTATTTCCGTAGCCTGGGTGGTCACTGTAATTTCATTTCCCTTGTTGTCGCCGCTGCAAGCTCTCACTGTATATCGGGTCAAAGGAGACAGATGCTTGATGCAGCAACTGAAAGCTCCATCCTTAGCAGTCATATCTGCATCCGGCACTCTTATCCAGGTAGAACTTCCCACTTCACAATATTCGAAATAGTTTGTAGCATCTGCCGGACCCTCACCGTATGCCCAGACCACCATGCTCCATGCGTCTACGGCTGAAGTTGTCACTACAGATTCCACTTTCTGGACATATATGGTCCAATCTTCTGTGCGTCCCCATGCATTCACATCTATTTTCATAGGGGAGTTGAGGTTGATGTGGGATCCCACCGTGCAGTCAGGCACGTATGAAGTGATATTTCGCGGTCCTAACTTTATTGACGTCACCTCAAGATTAGAAAGGTCAGCAGTCTCCGGAACATTGACAATGATTCTTCGGCCTACAGCGTCAATCACAGTCTCTCCGATTTGTCCGGCAACGGTGAAATATCTTTCGATATTCTGTTCGGCTGAAATCATCCATTGGTAACTTTGATATAGAGTCAATTCTACTGTCATTGGCACAGATAAATCCCATGTGCCCTCAAGCAGATTTTTGTTGCATGTAGCGTCAGGAGAGTATGTAAACCGTGTAAACTGCACAGCCTGAATGTCTACTTCCTCATCAAGAAAAAGCTTGACGGAATAATCAGTAGTGTCGATTTTTGCAGGACTTAGTTCCCCTTTTGCCTCAATCGAGAGAATATTCTGTGGTATTTTGGGGTAGGGGAGGTCATTTTTTATACATCCGGCAGTCGCTAACGTAGCCACTGCTGCTGTGCAGATAGAAATATTGTGGATTGTCTTTCTCATGTGTTTCTCATATTATATTATAATAGATACTCCAAAATTGATGTTGAAGAGGTTGAACCGGAAGTTGATGCCGCTCGTAAAGCGGCTACCGGCTTCCTCTCCGTTTTCCCACTGCTTTTCATCCTTTAGGTGAAAACCGAAAATGCCAAAGGAAAGGTTGAAAGCGGCATTTTTCATCATCATTATACTTATACCCGGAGAATAGTTGATGTTGAACGTCTGGGTCTTTGTCCTTGTGTCGCGTATTTCGCCATCGAATGGTCGGATGAAATGAGAATTTCCTGTTCCCACTGACACTTCTGCTTCGTTGAAAACTGCGAATCGTCCACGACGGCTCAATCCGAAATATTGCTGTATGAAGACAGCTGCAGAATAAGAGTCGGAAGTATATTTGATGTCATGGAGGTTAAAGCTCATGTCTTCGTCGATGTCGACCTTGAATGAGTTGATGCCCATTTCCCCCTTGGTGAATGCAAGGCGCAGACCCACGCAGACATTGTTGCGCAAGAAATAGCTTACCGAGGGCTTGATGCTATAGATCTTTCCTTTAAGGTCGACGTCTTGTATCAGTGACAGGAATTCATTGTCTTCCGTATTCAGTTCACCATAATTCGCTGTCAGACCGATATGCCACAAGCCTTTAGGATAGATTAGCCAATTATATAGCTTACGGTCGAATCTTCCAAGCCTTTTTGTGGGAATTGCCATGGGAATTGAGTCACCATGCCAGTAAGTCATCTCATTAAGGTTGACTTTTGATTTGGTTTGTGTTGGTGTCTCCCCGTTCAAAATGGCTCTCACAGCCGTCATGTCTTTATCCGGAATCCATAGATATTGACCATCTTCTCTCATGTTGTCCGGCAGATACCAGATAGAAGAGTCGTTGACCTCTTTTGTAGTCACCTCATCGCTGATATATACCTTGGAATTTGCATATTTCTCATTTGTGTTGTCAGTAATAGTAGCTTGATTTTCAGAACCAACTCTTAGTGCCGGAATATATGCAGGTGAGATTTCGTTGCTGATTTGGATTATTTCTTCTGAGATTTCTTTCAGGGAAATGCTTGAATTATCGGTGCTTTCTACAGATGATGCTCTATCCGTAGAAGTGACTTTTGCGGGTGCCGACTTTATCTGCGTTTGTTGTCCTCCGTTTTTCTTTGCATCCAAACTTTCTTGAGCTTCAAGCAGCTTTAGTGCTGTTTCCGATAGCTTGCTTGCAGTCTTCGAAAGTTCACCGAAAGATTCGATGAGGGTTTTTGTTGCAGAATAGACGAGGGTGTCGGCCTTTTCAGGGTCAGAAGTGTTTTGGGCATGAGCAGGAGCCGTCGCTTCCACTGCCTTAATTGCAGGTGAAGCAATCAGAGTCAATGCGGATGCCGCCATTGTCAGTATAACTCTTGTCTTCATGCTTTTATAGATAAAATGATACTCCGAAAGTAATTGAGAATAGGTTTACTCGGAAAATTGCTGATTTTGCATTGCTGTTGGCTACATATATCTGGTCGGTGATGGTCTTGGTATGATTGTAGTCGAAACCAAGCACACCGACGTTGACTTCAAGAGCCGCGAAATTGTTGAGGAATGCTGTCAATCCGGGAGCCACGCCGATTCCCAAATTGAAGTTCCTCTCGTAATTACCGGTGAGGTCTTCGCCAAGCCCTGTCATGAGTTTTGCCTGTCCGCCGCCCATCTCAAGCTGGACTTCGGTGAAGATGCCGAAACGCTTTGAAGTACCGAGTGAAAAATAGTTTCGAAGCACTCCCATTCCATAATAACTGTGGGAGAGTCGGTAGAGATGGTCTACGTTGAAGTTCATGTCAGGCGAAAGGGATACTTCCGCATTCTCAAGCTTGGTGAGGGCTCGATTGTAGCCGAATTTTCCACCTGCAGCCATATCATTCTTAAAAGCGAATAGCACCATCGGCGACACTTTAAAGGAATACGTATCTCCTGATACTCCTTGAAGCACTAAAAATTGGTAGTTCTTCTGGTTTGATTGACTATACGACACACTGACACCTGTGATCCATTGTCCTTTCGGCACGAAGACCACCGACTCAAAGTCAGGGGAAAATTCCTCTGGGCTCTCCTCTGCACGAATATTGAAGACTCCGGCAGAAATCAGCAAAGTAAGTAATAACAATATGGAGTGGAATCTCTTCATAATTTGGGTTTATGCTATAGTTGCACAATCCATATCCGCTTTTGATAGGATATAGAATGTCAATAACGATGCAAAATTAGCAAAATATTCCAAAATTCTTGCAATATTTTGCTAAAAAAAGAGCGATTTGTCCCAATTTGAACAAAAAAGTGCACTTCGCATTCGTCAGAATTGGGCTTTTATGATTTCGTATGTAAGTTGACGTTCATCCTTCT
>CAMWQY010000119.1 GCA_947176355.1 uncultured Porphyromonadaceae bacterium | reverse complement strand
CCAACGACAATTCTATGAAGCAGCACGTCTCGGAAGATGTCACTCTTGCAAAGGGGGATGAAATCAGAATCAATTTCTGCACTAATGCTAACATGCGTTGCCGCACCGACTATATTCAGATCGCTAAACGTGTGCTCAAAGACAATTATACCATAACTGTCAAAGTAACTCCGGAAGAGGGCGGCGATATCACTCCTGAACGCCTCGTGGCAAAAGCTGACACTGAAGTGACGTTTACTGCTGTTCCCGCCCACGGGTATCTCTTTAAAAATTGGACAAATGATACCGGAGCTGTTCTTTCCACAAATGCGGCCTACACATTTGTGGCAAAGGCCGACCGCGAGATTACTGCTAATTTTGACTTGAAGACTAAAGATCCGGGTTATCACTCACCAAAGGCCACAGATTATGACTTTGAGTATGTCAAGACTAATGATCTGACGGAGCAAAAGACTAATGCAGAGTCCGGTCAGCTTCAATGGGGCATCAAGCAGGCATGTTCAGACTGGGTAGAATATGGATCCACTAAAAAAGACGGACTCGTGGTCTCCCCTAAGGAGATAGATATTGACCCGATCACAGACGAAAGAGGTGCCTTGGTTGCATTTGATGGCAATAATATGGTCAGAGTTGGGGCCACAAAATATCTCATTCTTCGACTTGAGAACACCGGGAAGGTGAAAATCTATTTCACCGGTGGATCATCAAGCGATGGAGTGCTGACTGCCATTTTGACTTCGGAAGACGGCAATAGCCAAATCCTCAATTCATCATTGGAAATCAACAAGAACTCAACTCCCCGTTCAGATGCACTTGAACTCACCCTCGATTCGAAAAAGAAATATTCATTGCAGATTGGAGGCACTCAAGACATCGCCGTCTACGCCATCAAGCTCTGGCCCTAACCACAACCCCACAACCCATAACCCCATAAACCTATAACCCGGACTCCCCTGCAAAGCAGGGGAGTCCATTTACATAGTAGCCATTGAAACGCAGATCTTCTACCATCCCTTCTATGGAGTTTCCTTTTGTCACATTGTTGAATCTGCAATTTATGATGTTTATGTTATAGACACTTATTGCGTTGTCAAGTGCATTTATGAGCAATCCGTATTCACTTTTTTCACACGTGACATTTTCAAGCGTCACATTATGAATGAGCGGAAAGAATCCCCTATTGCACTTTTCGTTTTGATCATAATTGAGTTCTATTTCCATCACAGACTCCTTACACTGGCCGACAGTGACATTTTTCATATTTATTCCTTCGATCACTCCTCCACGGCAAGTATTGCTCTTGATTCTCATCACCCTCTTTAGATTAGGGCTATCCATCTTGCAGTCAGTGATAAAAATATTGCGGCACCCTCCGGAAATCTCACTTCCCATCGACACGCCGCCGTGTCCATTCTGCATCTCACAATTGCGGACGATGATGTTTTGGCTTGGTTTGTCCCAAAGTCGACCGTCATTGTTGCGTCCCCCTTTGATTGCAATGCAATCGTCGCCGGTATTGAAGTAGCAATTTTCTATCAATACTCCATCGCATGATTCCGGGTCGCATCCATCGCCATTAGGAGCGTCATTATTGATATGGACTCCGCGAAGAGTGACATTCTTCGACAAAAGGGGATGCACAGCCCAAAATGGAGAGCGAAGCAAAGTGATATTCTCCAGAAGCACTCCGTCGCACTGATTGAAATTGATCAGTTGGGGTCTTAATCCGTCGGTGATGGTGAATTTGCGCTCGCTTAAGGTGACACCATCTTCTGCCATACTGAGCAATTTCGGTCGCCCAACGGCTTGCGAGATGTCGCCGGGTGTCCATCCAAAGCGCTTTACACCACTCCATTTCCACCAAGTGTCTTGGGAGCCGCCACCATCGACTATTCCTTCTCCTGTGATTGCCACATCAGTAGCTTGATAAGCATATATGCATGGCGAGAGATTCCAGCAATCCACTCCCTCCCATCTGGTAGGGACTATAGGGTAAAGTGTCGGGTCAAAAACAAATTCCAACGTTGCGCCCTTTTCTATGACTAAATTGACATGGCTCATCAATCGTATGGCGCCGGTATGATATGTCCCGCCTGAAACAATCACTTTGCCCCCACCGGCCTCGCTACAAGCCTTGATGGCACTGTTGATAGCCTCCTGATTTTCGGCAGCAGATGCGTTGGCATTAGCTTTATAATCCAAAATATTAAATTCCTTCTCTGCAAACTGAGGTTGGCGTATATGTTGCTCTATCTGCAAATATTCAGAGTCTGACCATGCCGCAGACATCGCCTGTGGCAGAAAGGCTAAAAGCCATATCAAGTTTTTTAGTTTCATATTTTTTACTTAAGTTTCGTAACTCAACTTAAAGGTCACTTCTATCAACGGGGGGACGAACAAATTTGACCGTTTATCTTTAAGTCCTTGAAATTAATATCTTTTGTGCCTCCGATGATGTAGTTTCCATCAGCAACATTGTTGAATTGGCAATCTATTACATTGATGTCGCTGACGTTGGTGCAAGTATCAAGACCTATAATCATGACGCCATATTGGCTCTTTCCGCATGATATATTCTCAATATTGACATTGCGTACTGTCGGCAAATAGCCTCTGCAACATATCTCATCAGGACTATAGTCGAGATTAATCTTCAACACTGCCTCGGCACACTGACCTACTTTTATATTCCTTGCGTTGATATTTTCTATTATGCCTCCGCGACAAGAATTGGTCTTTATGCGGATTACCCTGTCGAGTGTAGGACTATCCATCTTGCAATTCTCGGCATACAAATTCCTGCACCCTCCCGATATCTCACTTCCTAATACTACGCCTCCGTGTCCATTGCGCATCTCGCAATTTCGGATGATAATGTTTTCCGTCGGTCTGTCCCAGAGTCTGCCGTCATTGTTTCGTCCGCTTTTGATGGCAATGCAGTCATCACCTGTATTGAAATAGCAATTTTCAATCAATACGCCATTGCAAGATTCCGGGTCACAGCCATCTCCATTCGGTCCGTCGTTGTTGACTGTGACTCCACGCACTATCACATTGCTGCTCAAGAGGGGATGAAGTACCCAAAAAGGAGACCGCAAAAAGGTCAGCCCTTCGATTAATACCCGGTCACACTGATTGAAATTCACCATCTGAGGACGCAGACCATCGTTGCGCCCGAAATGACGCTCTTCCCAATCTACGAGCTCACTGTTCATTTTAAATAAAGAGTCACGCCCGAGTGCCGGTAGGTCAGCTCTAAGAGGATCATTGAAAAATGGCTTGCGATACCATGACCACCAATTGTCTTTCCCCGCTCCTCCGTCGATCACTCCTTCTCCGGTCAATGCCACATCTGTGGCTTTATAGGCATATATAAGTGGCTGAAGGTTATAGCAGTCCGCACCTTCCCAACGAGTAGGGACAATGGGAAATAAATCAAAGTCATAGACAAATTGTAATGTCGCGTCTTTCTCCACCACCAGATTCACTCCGCTCAGCAAAGTGATCGGACCGGTCAGATAGGTTCCTTTGGGGACCATCACTTTTCCACCTCCCGACTTGTTGCAAGCTGCAATAGCATTGTTGATGGCTTTCTGATTGACGCTCGCCGATGCTTGGGAAGATGCTCCATAATCGACTGCGCAAAACTGCCTGTCGGCGAAATGAGGAGCCTTGATACTCTGGTCAATCCGGGTGTATTCGGCATCATTCCATTGAGCATGGGCCAGCACCGGATAAAATAATAGAAGAATAATGACTTTGATGTAGTTCATGATTAGATTGATATGTATTTAGGTTATTATTACAACACTGCTCTACAAAATTAATATTTTTTATTCAACCAATCTATAAAATACGAAAAAAAATCTATGATTTTAGGAAGTTCCTTGTATTATTTATGAAAAATGATTAATTTTGCCATAAAGATCCCAGTGCTCTGAAATTTTATGAGATGGGGTCTAAAATCTAACTCATGAAAATTGGAGAAATCATCAAATGAAAGAATGTAGATATCGTGGCGTGGTGGTGCCAATGGTCACACCGGTCACTGAGAAAGGGAATCTTGATGTGGATGCTGTAGCTCGTATCATAGAGTTCTTTGCACAGAATCAGGTGTCGCCTCTTCTGATGGGTACTACCGGGGAGGGCAATAGTGTGTCAGACTCCGATGGGCTCCTGCTTGTGCAGACAGCCGTCAAAGCTGCGAAAGGAAGGATTCTCATCTATGCCGGGCTGACAGGAAACTGTTTCAGCGACCAACTCAAGCAGGCAGATGCATATATGAAAGCCGGAGCCGACGTGATTGTTGCGACTCTTCCATCCTACTATGCACTCACCGACGAGCAGATGTATAATTATTATAAGGAGCTTGCTGACCGAATTGTGGGTCCGCTGATGCTCTATAATATCCTTGCTACGACCCATATGTCGATTCCTGTGGAGGTAGTGCGTCGTCTTGCCGACCATCCCAATATAGTCGGGCTGAAAGATTCTGAACGCGACTTAGAGCGCATGCGCCAATGTATAGAGATATTTCGCACTCGCGAGGACTTTGCCTATTTCTGTGGTTGGGCAGCCCAGTCGGCCTATTCTCTCTCCATAGGAGGCGACGGCATAGTGCCCAGCACTGCCAATTACATCCCGTCTGACTTCCGCAGCCTCTATGAGGCCGCAGTCAGTGGCGACATGGCCACGGCTGAGCGTCTGCAGGCTTCTACCAATGAGATAGCTAAAATCTATCAGGCAGGACGCACGCTCGGGCAGTCGCTATGTGCGCTGAAAGTAATGATGCAGACCAAGGGCCTCTGCGAGCCATGGATGCTGATGCCATTAACTCGCCTTTCGGCTGAAGAAGAACTTCAAATAAAGGGTCAATTATGAATGATATACATTGGATTGACTATGCTATTGTCATCCTGTCAGTAATGGCTGCCGTGGGAGTGGGTGTCTATTTTGCTCACCGGCAGAAGGATACAGCTACATATTTTTCTGCCGGAGGCAAGATTCCGGCATGGGCTGTAGGTATGTCAATATTCGCTACGCTCATATCAAGTGTCACATTCCTTGCTTATCCGGGCGCCGCTTACGCCGACAATTGGATTCTACTCGTGCAGGGCTTGATGGTGCCTCTTGTGCTGATAGCCCTGATTGGAATCATAGTGCCGCTCTTCCGTAAAGTGGTGAAACTTTCTACCTACGAATATTTTGAACGAAGGTTCGGGATATTGGCGAGGATGTACAGTTCGATAGCCTTCTCTTTGGGGCATTTCTCGAAAGCCGGTACGGTGTTCTATCTCGTTTCCTTGGCACTTGCCACTTTCCTTGATTTCAATATGTATGCCATTGTTCTGATACTCGGTGTAGTCATTATAGTTCTGACCCTACTCGGTGGTATGGAGGCAATCGTCTGGATGGATGTCGCACAAGGATTCCTGCTGATTGGAGGTGGACTCATCTGCGTCGTGCTTCTGCTGTTCCTCCCTGAGGGTGGTCCGACGGAAGTGATGCGCATAGCCGGTGAGAACAACAAGATTGATTTCGGACCTTATCTGTGGGACTTTACTGAGCTTACATTTGTGGTCATGGCAATGAACGGTGTGTTCTACGCTCTTCAGAAATATGGCACCGACCAGACAATCGTGCAACGATATCTGGCAGCAAAAAACGACAAAGAAGCAAAAAAAGCCGCTTATATCGGTGTGTTGATGAGTGTGCCAATATGGGCTCTCTTCATGTTTATAGGCACATGCTTGTTTGCTTACTATCATTCTCATGGCGCACCCATATTGCCCGAAGGTATAAAAGCAGATGAGGTGTTCCCCTACTTCATAAGCCATGAGCTTCCGGTTGGCATCCGCGGCCTAATAATAGCCGCACTGGCGGCTGCCGCAATTTCCAGCCTCGACACTGACCTAAACTGTCTGTCGGCTATAGCTGTGCAAGACTATTACGTGAGGTTCAAGAAGAATGTCACGGATGGCCAAAAACTACGCTTTGGCCGCATTATGGTAGTGCTCTCGGGCATTGGAGCTGTAGGCGTGGCATTGCTCTATATCTATTGGGGAGGCGAGGGAATCCTCGGTGCGCTCTTCGCCCTATATGCAATTTTTTCTGCCGGAATCGTCGGCATATTCCTTCTTGGCCTGTTGAGTCGCAGAGCCAATAAGCAAGGGCTCACAGTTGGTATTTGTGCAGCAGTACTCTTCACGGCTTATGCTGTGTTGACTTCTACCAAAGTCGATATCCACGGGACCGGAGTGAAAGAAACACTGCTTGACCTTGGATCATGGAACTTCTCACACCACAAATATATGCTTGGAGTATATAGCCACATTATAGTGCTCGTCGTTGGCTACTTCGCCAGCTATTTCTTTGCGGCGCCTTTGGCTGCTAAGGAACTGACTATCCACGGCTATCTTGAGGAGAGAAAGGCGAAGAAGCAAGCTCTGGCTGATGGCGTGGATGAGAATGACGATATAGATGTATCACCTTCTTTCTAAATAAATCAGACAATGCGTCCTATCACTTTATTACAGCCTCAGAAGATTGTCTTCGGCTGTGGTTCGCTCCAAACATTTGTGGACGACTTCTTGAAACTTGGATATAAACGTCTTTTTCTCTTGACTACACATTCCGTGTTTCCCCGAATTCAGTCAGCAATCAAAGAGTTGGCTGAAGGAGGGGTTGCTGTAGAGGTGTACCAGGATATAGTTGGAGAACCGACGCTCCGTGACTTCGAGACGATTTTGGCCGCCGCCCGTAAGTTTCGTGCTGACAGTGTGGTCGGAATCGGGGGAGGCTCAGTGCTCGATGTCGCTAAACTCGTGGCAGCCTTCGTTGACAGTGACCAAAAAGCCGAGGATTGTTTCGGGCAAGGATTCATTAGAGAAAAGGGCCTCTGGCTTGCATGTCTGCCTACAACGGCAGGCACTGGCAGCGAGGTATCGCCCAACGCTATTTTGCTCGATGAGCGTGACAAACTCAAGAAAGGCATCGTAAGCCCTTATCTGCTCGCTGATGTTGCATATGTCGATCCCGAACTGACCATGACAGTGCCTGCTAAGGTGACAGCAGACACCGGGATGGATGCGCTCATACATTGCATGGAAGCTTATACCAACAAGTACGCGCACCCTGCCGCCGACATATATGCACTTCAAGGGATCAAGCTTATTGCTGCCAATCTGCTCAGAGCCGTGAAAGACGGCAATGATAAAGAGGCGCGCGAGGCTCTTGCTCTCGGTTCTTTGTATGGTGGGCTGGTGCTTGGTCCGGTTAATACAGCCGCCGTGCATGCGCTGAGCTATCCTCTTGGAGGGGAATTTCATATTCCACATGGATTGGCTAATGCAATCCTTCTCCCGTCGGTAATGAAATTTAATGCCGAGGCCGATCCTAAGCGTTATGCGGAAGTGGCGATAGCTTTGGGTGCTCCTGAAGGTAAAGATGACTTTGAGACAGCACGCAATGGAGTAGACTTTATCTTTACGCTTGCAGACGCAGTTGGCATACCTAGAAAATTATCCGAATTAGGAATACCGCAAAGTGCCGTCGATCACATGGCTGAAGCAGCGATGGAAGTGCAGCGTCTGCTTAAGAATAATCCTCGCGAAGTCACTTTGCAAGATGCCAAAGATATTTATAATTCTCTCTTCTAAACGGAAAATTGCTTTTTATGAAACCGATTTTAGCCATAACAATGGGTGATCCTGCGGGAATAGGCCCTGAAATAGTAGTACGCTCGCTCAGCCGTAAGGAGACCTACGGGAAATGTCGCCCGATTGTCACCGGTGATGCCGGTGTGATGAAAGAGGCCGTACGTCTTCTTGGTCTCGACCTTGAAGTCAATGCAGTCGACAAGGTGGAGGATGCTAAGTTTCAATACGGAGTCATCGACGTGTTGGATTTGAAATGTGTCGATTTGTCTTCTTTCAGATTCGGCGAGGTGCAAAGCCAATGTGGTGACGCAGCTTTCTTGAGTATTCGTAAGGCTATTGACCTTGCTCTTGCAAATGAGGTAGACGGCACGGTGACAGCCCCCCTCAACAAGGAGGCCCTTAA
>CAMWQY010000118.1 GCA_947176355.1 uncultured Porphyromonadaceae bacterium | reverse complement strand
CTATTATATAAATAAATGCTATGAGCTGAAAAAATATCGTTCAGCCTATACCACTAAAACTATTGTAGAATGGTTTCAGAAGTATCAAAAAGAAGAGTTATGGCATTTGATTTTTCTAAAAAAATTAACCTAAGTTAATAAATCGCCCTGTCCTAGACAATTTTTATGATTTTTATTTGCGGTTTCACAAATTCATGAGTAAATTTGTATGAAGAACCATGAAGTTGTTTCGACTTCTATATTTTACTCATTATGGGGAATAACAAAGTAAACGACTTTTTCGATTCCGGCAACGCAGTGCATGGCGAACCAGATTACGGGCTTGCCGTAAACTTTGTGCGTACCGCAGAGGCATTTGCCAACACTACTTATCACAGCGTGTATATCATCGACTATTTCCGCAAGAACTTCCTGTATTTGTCGCCTAATCCTCTTTTTCTTTGTGGAATGTCGTCTGATGCTGTTAAAAGTGAGGGCTATCAGTTCTATATAGATCATGTTCCGGCTGATGAAGTTGATATGCTTCTTGAGATAAACAAAGCAGGATTCTCGTTCATCAATGATGTTCCAATAGAGGATAAGTTGAAATACACAATCTCCTACGATTTCCACTTGGAAATGGACATGAGAAAATCCTCATAAACCATAAGCTCACTGCCCTTGCCTGTCAGCCTGACGGTTCTGTATAGCTTGGACTGTCGGTAGTATCCTTATCAACTCATTCCAATCCGGGGCATATAACGATGCACTGCCGTGGTAAATCTGAATACTGGGAATATGATTTGGACTTCCACCGCTGGGAGAAGCGCACTACGCCAATGTTAAATGAGACAGAGAAGGAGATATTGACACTTTCCATGCAGGGATTGACGATAACCACCATCGCTGAACGAATCCATAGGGCTGTTGATTCAGTCAAGTCTGCGCGTCGCAGACTGTTCGAGAAGTTAGAGGTCAATAATATTTCAGAGGCAATTTCTTACGCTACAAATTACAAACTCCTTTAATCGACATCGTTTGCAATGGTCGAGAGATAGAATTTGGGATATGTCTTGACATTGTTTCCTGCTACCGTCGCAATAAGCAGATGTGCCGCCATAGCCGTCATTGTATATTCACCGATGGAAGTCCTGACTTCTGGAGTGCATATATATTTCATAGCCTCGTCCAACCAACTGTTGTGAGGTATATGCCAGAATTTGCTGTAACCGTTTGCGTATTCAAGCATACTCTTTACGATGTCGTCGGTAGCTTTGTCTCCTATAATATGAGGTAATCTGATTCCCGGCACAATAACTGTGACACATGCTCCGATTCCGAAATTAAAGGCACATATTACTGGCACCCCTGTATGATTATAATGTGTGATTATAGTCTTGCAATTTTCTTTTTCAGTGCAGGTGCAGATTACAATATCACATTTAGGGAGATTGAGAGATTCTGATGTTTCGGTAACGTCAATGAATCCCATACGTTTTATTGCCTGGGTAATCAACCCAGCAGCTTCTTTACCTATGATCGCAACCATCGTAGCGGTGATTCTTTTTTTCAAATCGATTGAAAGTCCTCCTATATTTTCCATAACTTCATTTATATAGGGCAAAATTATCCTTTTTCTTACGAAAATCGTGCACACTTTTGTGTGCAAATATATCCTTGTTCTCAGATTATGAATACTTTATCCTCATTTGCACACTTTTGTGTGCAGCCATTTAAGCAATTTTAGATTAAATTTGCTGTGAAAATCAAAGGAGAAAGCAGATTCTCAAAATTCAAGGATTATTTCAATAAATAATAGGAACCAATGAAAGATATGAAAAAGATTCTTTATGCAATTGCAATAATGGTAATGTGCAATGCAGGAACATGCTCAGCAGAAATGAAAGATTCAAATATAGGAATAGCAGTAGTCTCAGGTCATGGTGATATTTTGCCGGAAGGGGTAACAGTAATATTACTCAAATTTGAAGATGGACACTATGACTTTGTGGCGACCGACACAATCGAAAACGGTCATTTCAGGTTTGAAATGCCTGTAGGAGATGGTTTGACAATAGGCACACTTATGTTTGACTATTATGCATTCCCATCAATGGCACACCGGCTGTACCTGACTCCAGGGGCAACAGTGGAAATCGATGCCATAGACCGTTTCACATATACCTGGCCTATCAAGAGCAGTGTGCCGGAACAAGCGGAGTATGATCTGTACATAGACAATAGTAAGGACCTCTGGACTGAAATCCAGAAGGCAAAGATGGAATACCAGAAGTCGGGAAATAATGACGAATACACTCATAAGAACGATTCCATCAAGTCTTTGATATACCTACGAGATCTGGAACTTCTAAAGACTCGTCCCGTAGGTACAGTATGGATGGATAAGGCAATTGAGTTTGCACGATATAGCAAGATCACTTCTGAAGACATGAATGCGCTGTACGCAAATCTCAATGACTCCATAAAGAAAACGCCGAAAGGGAGAGCATTGTATGGTTATCTTTATCCTGGTTCCCATATAGGAATTGGAGATAGGATTCCAGATATCGAATTCTTTGATCCTGAAGGAAAAAAGCATGGCTTTTCAGAATTTGAAGGGAAATGGTGTCTGGTTGATTTCTGGAATTCAGGATGCGGCGCATGCATACGGGCTATACCCGAACTTCGTGAGCTTAAGCAGAACTATCCCGAGATACTTGAGCTTGTCAGTCTGTCAATAGATACTGAGAACATGTGGCGTAAGGCATCAGAAAAATTCCATTTGATAGGAAACAACTGGAATGAAGGAAAGGAAAACTACGGCATTTACAGAAGATTGGGAACGGGCTTGTTGCCTACTTTCGTATTAATATCACCAGATGGCATAATAAAAGACATCTGGGTAGGTTACGCTACAGGAGAGTTGATACAGAAAATGAGCTCTATTCTAAATACTAATAGCGAGCACGATTAATGGAATAGTAGTCAAGTCTTTTACTTCATATTAATACTTAGAAAAGCCAAATACATAAAAAAGTTACGATATAACAGTTATGACAAAAAGATTTTATATGGCAGTTGCATCCTTGACACTGATTGGCTCAACTAAGACTATTGGATTAGTTTGCGACCTAACTTTGCATCAGAAATAAATCTCAGAAGATATGAAACAGATATTATCCATCAGACACACCTTGAGCATAGCCTTGATGATTATGCTCTTAGCGAGCTGCTCATCACCTAAGGGTCTCGTCTTCGCAAATCGCGAATGGAGCGTGAGCGACTATTACGGTCAGATAATAGACAAGGACACGACTTATCGCATGACATTCGGGAATGTGCTTATTCCAGACCCTTTGACGATTGTGTCGTCGTCAGACTCAGTAGCCAAATATCCCGGAATGGACGGCTTCCTTGCTGATATACTGCATACGACACGTCTTGACAGTGCAGAGATTCTTTTCTATGCCCCTGAAATGTTAACAATGTTCGTGAAACCGAAACGAGCCATGTCACCTTTGAGACCATCTTCAGTATCATCCCCAATGTCGGATGAAAAGCCATTCACTATGTGGGTAAACGAAGGTGATATTGAAGATTGGACGAGGAGTACGACTGAAATGTACACATACACATATTTTAATAAGAGGAAGAAACAGTTTCTTATTGTCGATTTCTATGACTACGGCGACACTCCGATAGCACAGATTACCGTATTCCAGTCGCGCAATAAGTCCACAGAAAAAATGAATGTCAAAGAGACGCATCGTCGGTCTTTTTCTGTGGTTTATGATGTGAGTAAGTTCATGCGAGACATTGAATTATGGGCACACCAGGTGGAAATACGACGGGCAAGAGCTTTTGCCAATTACAAAATCGGACAAGAACAAAAAATCAGAAAGAGATGAAACGCACACTCATAATTCTTGGATTATTTTTCTGCTTTTTACCGGCAGTGACGGCAAAGGAGATTAATGGTATAGTAACCGACACAGACTCAATACCTGTTGAATTTGCCAATGTCACAGCATTTGCGACTGATTCAGTTGTTGGCGGTGGAGTGACAGACGCTTCCGGAAACTTCAGTATTGAAGTCGGGCCTGATTGTAATAAAATCAGAGTGTCATTTATAGGATATGATGATGTTGTGCTTTCTCACATACAATCTGATATGGGTAGAATCGTTCTAAGACAGACTTCAACCACATTGCAGGAGGTTGTTGTAAAGGCACCTCTGATACGAAGAGAGGCAGACCGTATTGTCTTGAATGTAGCTGCAAATCCGCTATCTGCCAATAAGGATGCTCAGGAACTGTTGAAAACGGCTCCAGGAGTATGGGCTACCGATGATATGTTGTCAATTTATGGACAAGGTGGTACTACAGTCTATATTGATGACCGTAAAGTAAATATGTCCGGAAATCAGCTTATGTCATATCTGAAATCTATCCAATCGTCATCTATCGCTACAATCGAGATTATTCCCAAAGCCGGTGCTGAATACAGCGCCGATTCTTCCGGCGGCGTTATCAGAATAAATTTGAAACGCAATCGTGTCGATGGCATCAATGGATCTGCCGGGCTGAACTTGACAGCAGGAGAGTATAAACAATGGATAAATCCTTTTGTAAATATTGGTCTGCATACAGGGCGTTGGACAATGAACCTCAACGGCAACGTAAACGGCAGCCCATCGGAGAAATATATCTCTCATGAAGAAACGACCAATTCGGCCGCGTCTCAGGATATGACAGGCATGGCTCATCGTAAGAATAAAGCTATTCAAGGGAATATGTCTCTTGGCATATTTTATGAGCCGACCGACAGAGATAAAATCGGTCTTCAGTTTGACTACAATCCCAACAAATCCAGCCACCTGTAAAACTCCCGAACCAATATGTTAAGACCTGACTTTAATGGCTGTACATCCGGCTCATATAACAGTCATGATATGTTTCATAATTTCAGTGTTGCGTTAAATTGGTCTCACTCAACTGACAATAAAGGTTCAGTGTTGAAACTGATCTCAAATTACAACTATCAGAGTTCTTCTGTTAACGAAGATAATGTAATGAGTTGGTCCTATTTACCCAATGACTCAGTCTACAGGACTGACAGCCGTAACAGATACAATGTATTTGTGACAGAACTATCGTTCCGCAAGGTGCTCAATCCGGACTGGAATCTCAATGTCGGTGCCAAATATACTCTCAACGATGTCTCAAACAATTCGTTCCATAGATTTTTCAAAGACGGAACATGGCTTATAAATCCCCGATTTGATTATGACACATCGTATGACGAGAATATTGCAGCCGTATATGCCACTGCAAATGGCAGCGCCGGAAGATGGAAATTCAAAGCCGGAATACGTGGAGAATATTCCGGGACAGACGGAGGTGTGGCAAATTATGACCGTTTCGACCTTTTCCCTAATGCAAACGTATCATATAGTCTCACTGAAAAAGGTAATTACACTGTGGCTATGGGATATTACAGAAACATACGGCGTCCTTCATTCCAGTCGCTGAATCCGGTTGTCAGACAAGTCTCCGACTATACGTATACCGTCGGCAACACAAGTCTTACACCAAGTTTCACAGATGCGGTCAGCCTTGATTTCGTCCTTGCAGGCAGATTTACGATAGCCGCCGGATACTCAATGACTGACAATCCTATAAGGCAAATGTTCGTCTCGAATCCGGATTATCCGGAAAGACTGTATCTTACTTGGGATAACGAAGGGAAAGACCGTAACATCTTCATTCATGGAGACGGATTCATTAATATCACCAAGTGGTGGAATCTATATTCAAGTCTGACATATATGATAACCTCTCAGAAACTCTCTGACAAGGATTCCTTTGATACTTTCGGTTATCTTCAGCTTGTTGCAAGCACCACATTTTTATTGCCAAAAGACTTCAATCTCACGATGAGTTGCTTCTATAACTCAAAAATGAAGATTGGCAACATCACTGTATTCCCGATTCTGAATCTTAATCCGGCCTTACAGAAACAGTTTGGAAAACACTGGGCTGTATCAGTTGGTATTGAGAACATGATGCAACGAAAAAGTAAAATAAGAACTGAATCATCAGGCTATAACCGTTTTACATCATCGAAAACTTATATGACGGCAAAAATTGGAGTGACTTATAAATTCAACTCAGGAAAAGGATTCAGAGCCCCGAGAATTGAAAAGAATACAGACAATTCAAGATTCAGCACGGAATGAAACGGTTATCAAACAGACAAGAACAGGTAATGGCTATAATATGGGAAATGGGCCAATGACTGTGAACCAGATACACGTTAAAATTGGAGAAAATCTACACTACAATACAGTCTCAACCGTAGTAAGAGAACTTGAGCGACTGGGATACTTAGCTAATGTCCATGGGTACAAACCGTATTTATATGCTTCCAAAATCGATAAGTCTGATTATCTTCTATGTATATTTGAATCAATAAAGAAAATATTCTTTAATGGTGGTAGTAATTCTTTCAAATTATTTCTAAAAGAAATTAAATTATGGGAATGATCATCCACTTATGGACAAGGATTTACAACTACTATGGCAAGTATTGAAAAATTCAATGAGATTCATTTTGATTTCTCACTCTGCAAGGAAGTGTTTGAGAAATTCGGTGAGCGGCGACTGTTTAGTCGGGGCGAATACTTTGCGCGTTCTGGCGAAGTGATAGATTTTTGGGTGGATTGTTTTGGGAGGCTTCACAAGGAATGGGAATCTCAGCGAACCTATTAGTTTTTCATGCAAGAATGGAAGCTCTCGGTGCGAATATTGTGCCGGGGGCTTCCTGTATCTGTTGGCTTCAGATATTTGCTCGTATCTTCTTTCGGGAACGTCAGAATTATTGGCTTTTGAATC
The DNA here is from genome assembly GCA_947176355.1 of uncultured Porphyromonadaceae bacterium. Taxonomy (GTDB): domain Bacteria; phylum Bacteroidota; class Bacteroidia; order Bacteroidales; family Muribaculaceae; genus Lepagella. The sequence continues at coordinate 1,198 of CAMWQY010000118.1, read as the reverse complement.
ATCTTATGACGGAGACAAATGAGGGTATGAACTGAATACCCAGAACTGCAGCTATTCGGAAAAAGCTTGAAATTTGCATATCTGCTTTTCCTCTCTCTATTCTTGCAATATAAGTTTGTTCTCTCCCAATTTTTTCAGCGACTTCCTTTTGAGTAAGCTTTAATTCTTTTCTTCGATCGCGTAAAAGAGTACCATAATACCAAGCTATGGCCTTAGCATTAAATTCCTCTCGTTCAGGAGTTCCATCAAAACCGTATTTCTCATCCAGGAGTTGATTTGTAGTGGGAAGCTTAGCCAATTTTTCTTCATCTAATTGTATCATTTCTGTAAATTATTAAGTATTGTTCTTGCTTTTTCTATTTGTTTTCTATAATCCTTCGATGATTTCTTAAGAAATCCGTTCAAAAGAATTATTCGTGTGGATTCTATAATATTATCGTGATCAATGGCAAAGAGCACTGTCCTATATTCATTTGTACCTACGGATACTCTGAGTTCGTAAAGTTCTGTGTTTTCAATATGCTTTACGAATTTGGTCGACACATTATAAACAGTCTGTACGACAAGAAAAACATATTCAAATTTGTCCTTCACCTTAGAGGGTAGAGAACTATAAAAGTCATCAAAATCAGAGGATCTAAAAATTCTACGAATATTGGCTGTATTATCATTACTCTCTTCCATTGTGCAAATATAATCAATATTTTCAATAATAACAAGAGAAAGAACTAAAAAGTTCTATCTGCTTAATTCATATTTCAACTATTGGAAATAAGATTTGGGCAAATAAATTTTCTAAAAACTTAACATAAGTCAATACCTTAAGAATCTGATCGGACAATAACATAGAATCGACCAAAAAAGGTTAGAGGAATTTCTTTACTACCGTATCGTAGACCGGTGTAGCAACTCCTAATTCTTTACCGAGTGCGATTATGTCAAATAGTTGCCCTTTTATTTCACTCTGATTGCCGGCTTTAAGATCTTTTTGCATTGAGGCAGTGCTTTCTGGATCAAGCGAATCCACTACACTTAAATGATGTTCGACCATATCACAGCCGAAATCAATTCCGAGCTTCTCACCAATAGCAGAGCTTTCTTTTGTCAAACCAATAAATGTGTCGCGTTCTTTACCAGGATGCTGAATCGGACCCATAGGAATGTCATAATATGCTCCTGTAACAGACATTGCTGAAAT
>CAMWQY010000117.1 GCA_947176355.1 uncultured Porphyromonadaceae bacterium | reverse complement strand
GCAAAGCAAAATGAAGATGCATACGCTCCGAAATTATCAAAATCTGCAAGCATGAATATTCCGCAAGTGAATCCTAAGAGATTTATCATATTGTTGAAGGTGCGGACCCTCATGTTGCCTGCATATATTAGCATGGCATTATTGAGCATCATCATCAGGCCTACCAGGGCGAGTGTGCAGAGCGAGATAAAGACCATGAGCAGATAGTTGCCGTCGGCATTGGGAAGATTTGCCAAGAATTGTGGCACACGGAAGTCGGAGAAGGATATGAATCCAAATCCGAGGGCTACCCAATAAGGGGCAACAAGTCCCATAAAATAGGCCACTATCTCCTTTATCCTACACACTTTCGTCATGATAGCCATTATAGGATATACAAAAATCAGCACCAAAAATGCATATTGCACCATTGATCCTAACGACAGATAAGTGGCAACGGCAAACATTGAGGTGGTAGCATTTTCGGCATTATATGCCTTCATCAGAATGTCGAGGCATATAAGATTGACTATCAGCATTATTATCGGCGAGCCAAGATATGAAGTATTGACCGGATTTGATGCCAATATCACAGCCATGGCAGTCGGCAGCAAAGCTTCCGTGCTCTTTACAAAAGAATGCTTCTTATTGAATATGAATGCCAAGAAAATAGCCAAAACAATAAGCAGGGTGTTGATGCTGCAAGCTATTGCGGTAGGTAATGGATTAGGAGGCAATGTGATACAAAGACCAAATTCTCCTTCCGGGCTTAAAGATGGCATAAAAAGCACAGTAGCAGCAATCATTATGATCGCTGCTATAGATCCTATTATCATCGACCCGGGTCCGGCGGTCAGGTAATTGTCATTCTCCTGTTCGGGGGCTACCGTCTCCATCACTCGTCGTCCTGATTGAATGAGTTTTTGAAATTCTTCCTTGAACGCATCTTGCCGGGAGCAAGGGTTTCTGTGTAATTGGTAAGCTTCGGTCCTTTGTTAGAGATGGTGCGCCCTTCTGTCTGATAGCGAGGTTTCTGATTCCTGTCATCATTGAAGCGACGCGGTTTGTCAGCTCCGTTGTCAAATCTGCGAGGTTTGTTATCGTTGAATCTGCGCGTCTTGTCGTCGTTGTCAAACCTGCGAGGCTTACTATCATTGTCATATCGCTTTGGCTTGTCGTCGTTGAATCTACTCGGTTTTTCGTCGTTGAAGCTGCGTGGCTTGTCGTCGTTGAAAAGCGGCCGGCTATCGTCGTCATCTTTATAGTGGAGAGGCTTGTCGTTGATGCGACGTTTCTGACGGTCGCCCTTTCCGGAATCTTTTTTACGGCTCTTTCCGTCGTAGCGCTTAGCGTCATCTTCCCATTCGCGGTCGGACATACGTCTCACTTTTGGACCGTCGCCTTTGCCGGCTCCGTGTTTTACCACTCCTCCTTCTGCCCTGAAATCATTGTATGCTCCGCCGAACATCACATATTCGTTGAGTGTACATTCCAGGCCACCGTTGTAAAGAGGATATTTTGCAGATGGTTTTAGTCCTATATCTTGCATAAATCCATCTTCAAGCCCAATGATCCAAGCATTCCAGCCCTCGAAATTTTTCTTAAGGCATGTGCCGATAGTGCGGTAGAGAGCTTGGGCAGTCATATTGGTAGGATTGATGCGCTGTCCATACGGAGGATTCATCACGAGGACTCCTTCGGGCGCATTGTCAGTCCAGTCCTCGATGCTCTTACAGCTGACTTCTACCATGCTTTCCACCTTTGCACTCTTTATGTTGCGGCGCGCTATCTTGACTACTTCGGGATCAATGTCGCCGCCATAAATCTTGTATGCGAATTCGCGTTCGGCGGAGTCGTCATTATAAATTTCTTCAAAGAGTTCTTCATCGAAGTCTTCCCATGTCTCAAATGCGAATTTCTCCCGATATATGCCCGGGTTAATATTTGCGGCTATCAGTGCAGCTTCGATCAGGAAAGTGCCGGATCCGCACATAGGATCGGCAAAGTCGCAATCGCCTTTCCATCCGGTCAGCATAATTATGCCGGCAGCGAGCACTTCATTGATAGGAGCTTCGGTATTCTCCACCTTATATCCACGCTTCGACAGGGGCTCTCCGCTTGAGTCGAGAGATATAGTGACTCTGTCTTCAGAGATGTGCACGTTAAGCTGGATATCGGCACCCTGAAGGCGGATAGACGGGCGCTTGCCGAAGACATCGTTGAAATGGTCGACAATTCCGTCTTTTACACGGTATGTGACAAACTTAGAGTGAGTGAAATCTGCGCTCGATACAGTAGGGTCAATCGAGAATGTGGATTCGGGAGACATATATTTCTCCCATTCAATCTCGCGGACCGCATCATAGAGCTCATCGGGATTGGATGCAGTGAATTTCACTATAGGTTTCAATATTCTCAGAGCTGTGCGACAGCAAATGTTGGCTTTGTACATCAAAGCGAGGTCGCCTTCAAACTGCACCATGCGTTTGCCTACCTCGACATTTTCAGCACCGAGCTCTATGAGCTCGTCGCGTAGCACTTCCTCAAGACCTTGAAAGGTCTTTGCCACCATCTGAAATTTTTCAGGATTCTCAGGTGTCTGTGTGGATTGAGAATTCATCTTGATAAATTAAAAACTTATGACGTTATTGTTTTTGTTTTCTTCGTCTTCTTTTTTCGCCGGGTTAAGATAATCAGGAGTATTACGGCGGGTTTTATTATCCTTAACTTTTCTTAGCTTTTCGAGATATTTAGCATCTCTACTGAATGTCGGAATCCTTTCAAGTAGATCAATCACATCATGATCGTCATACTGCGAAGGATCCAAGACGGCATACTTAGCTTTGTTGGCATCTTGAATCTGCTGTTTAAGTTTGTCAGCACCATACATTTCGGCAATCTGCCTGTCGACTTCTTTTTCCTTCTCATTTTTGGCTTCGGGATCGTGGCCATCGCCAAAGAGAACGATATTGTCGGTCTCCTTATCGTGGTCGTTGATTTTCTTATCAATGAGGTGAAGGTCGAATCCTGATGCGAGAATTGTGACTTTAAGCTTGTCGCCAAGTTCCGGATTGTCAGCGATACCCCATTTCACATCTATATTGTCAGGAAGTTTTGAAGTGAAAGCATATATTTCAGTCATTTCCTGAGCAGTGATGGGCTTCTCGCTATTACGGTTGCATGCAAATTTCAGAAGCAATCTTTGCGAAGTGTTGACATCGTGTTTCTTCATCAATGGAGAGTGCAGGGCGTTGGTGATAGCACTCGTGATGCGATGGTCGCCATCGCCGTATGCAGTAGCAATGATAGCGGTCTTAGAGTCGCGGAGAGTGGTCTTGACATCTTCAAAGTCAACATTGATGTAGCATTCCTCACTGATGATTTCAGAAATGGACCTGGCAGCATTGGCAAGAGTGTCGTCAGCCTTCTCAAAAGCATTGAAGAAGTTGAGGTCGGGGTAGATCTCGATCAGTTGCTCGTTGTTGATGACGAGGAGAGCATCTACAAACTTCTGCATCTCCTTTGCACCTTCAATGGCTTTCATAATCTTTTTCTTTCCTTCGAAAAGGAAAGGAATAGTTACGATTCCGATGGTCAGCTTATTCTCTTCTTTTGCGATCCTTGCTACTACGGGGGCAGCTCCGGTTCCGGTGCCACCGCCCATGCCTGCAGTGATGAAGACCATTTCTGTATTCTTGTCGAAGAGAGCACGGATATCTTCTGTAGAAGCTTCAGCACATTGGCGTCCGGTGCCGGGATCATTTCCCGCTCCCCTTCCTCGGGTGACGTCCCATCCCAAGATAAGCTGATTTGGCACGGGCGACATTTTGAGCGCTTGCTCGTCGGTATTGCACACCACGAAGTTGACGTTGGGGATATTCTGCCGGTACATATAGTTGACAGCATTGTCACCACCACCGCCTACACCTATCACCTTGATGATAGCAGAAGTGGCATCATCAAGAAATTCGGTTGTATTTGATATGTCGTTAAGATAATCTTCCATATTGATTTTTTATTTTGAGGTGGTAGTTGATGTTTTTTTAAGTGAGTTCGTCGCCATCATCATCTTCCCCTATAGGAGTGAACCATTCTCCCATTTTTTTGACTATTCCGCCGAATATTCCCGGCTTCTTTGGTTTCGTTTTTTTATCACGAGTTTCTTCAATTTTCTCGATTTTTTCTTCCGGTTCTTCTTCCGGTTCTGGTGGAGCAGGAATTTGCAGGCAATCATCCTCTGCAGTTTTAGAAGCTGCATATATTATTGCTGCGATCTGCAGGCTTTCCATAGACTGGCCATTGATATCTGTCATCCTGATGTAGTGTGGGAGATTTGCCATTCTCACCTTAAGACCGGTGAATTTGCCGATTAGCTCCATCATCCCATTAAGTCTTGCACCCCCTCCGCAAAGCACAATGCCTTCCGGAATGTCCTTTTCAGTCAGCCCTGCATATTTAATCTGCTCCACAATGTTTGCCACAATCTCTTCAGATCTTGCCACTACATAATTGTTTATTTCCGACTGTTTGTGGTTGCCGACTTTTAATTGAGATAGTACGGATGTTGACATCGCATTGCCGGAGTTGATTTTTAATTCCTCAGCCTTATCTTCCAATTCATTAAGTTCCATAAGGTCTAAGGTAATATTTCTTCCTCCGAATGGTAGTGTAGCAAAATAGACGAGGTTGCCGCGAGAATAAATTGTGACGGTAGTGGTCTCAGCTCCCATGTCAACGAGCATACATCCGAGTTTCTTCTCGTGTTCATTGAGAGCAATTTCTCCGGTAGCCAAAGGAGTGATTACAATTCCTCTGATGTCAAGGTCAAGACGGTCTTTGACCACCCTTTTGATGTTGCTCTGAATGATTGGACGAGCGACAATCAGGTCGTAGACTGCGGATATGTTATTGCTCATCATTCCTTTAGGGCGTTGGGTCTCGGTCTTTCCAACTGTGAAATATCGAGGTATGGCATCCACTATTTCGAGAGAACTGTCAAGGTCAGCCTCCATTGCGCTTCTTTTAAGGCGCTCGATGATATCATCAGTGATATCGGTATCATCAGGAAGAGCGAGCGTAACATCCTTCCTGATGTTTCTCAAAGATCGTCCTGAAATCCCGACGTATACACCGATGATTTCTTTAGGTGCAATATTAGGTCGGCGTCTGAGCCTTTCGAGGACATAGTCGATCTTATTGTAAGTGTCTCCGATATTCTGAATCTGTCCGTATCTTACGGAATCAGCTCCCTTTTCTTGCTCGATGGCAAGGATTTCCAGCTGTCCGCTTTTGCCGACAGCTCCGACCGCACCAATTACTTTCGAACTGCTTATCTCAAGTGCTGCTATGTATTTGTCTGTAGCCATTTATATATCTTAACCGTTATCTCCTGCGGAATTTTGAGTATTAATATTTGCCACTTCCGGAAGAGTGGCTTCTTCAAGATCTATTCCATCATCTTCAAGAGCACCATGAGTTGAAATCGCTTTATTCTTGCGAGATGCCACAATTTGGTTTTTGAATTTGACAGAAATGGTGTCATATATATTCCAGCCTTTTGCCGGGAGTACGTTGCGGTATGCTGCCATAATCGCAGCTCTTTTTTCATCCAGGCGGGTAGAATCGCCGAAATTGATTACGTGCCCTTGTAGCTTTGGAATGATTATCAAGTCGTTGGGTCCGTCGATTTTATAAGCTGCGATTAGAGGTCCGAGTTCCGGATCTGACGCTGTATATCTGATTACGGACAAAGCGCTCGAGATGCAATCGTCGTATTTTCCGGGAGCAATCAAGACAGGGACATCGATATAGAACTCAGCGTCTGCCTGGATTCGCTTACCGAAACGGTTGATGTAGAAACTGGGGCCCTTGTCAGTGAATACTCTTACTTCAGCTTTGATGGGAGCTATCGTGATGCGCAGTCGGCTATCCGGATTGAAAGAGCATTCCACCGATTCGAAGTTGGAGAATGTGCTCAGATAATCTTCAAGATTTTTGAGATCTATTTTCCCGATGGCTTCCCCTTTCAGTTTTTTGCCATATTTGGCAAGCTGGGAATTGACACCTTGCCTCAAGACACTGTCGGGAAGTGTATTTCCGACTATGCGGAGGTCTATGCCCCGGCATACGCGCTTTGCATTCTCCTCTTTAACGAACGCAAAGGCAAATGCCACGTATCCCAGTAGCACAAGACACAAGACGATTTTAAAAGTTGTCTTCCACATATTTATCTAATCCTCTATCCCTATTTTGGAATTTATATATAACAAATTGCCTATCAATCAGTTTGGCTGACGATACGGCAGATTTCGGGCAACAAGACGTTGAGATCTGCCGCACCGAGTGTCATAAGAACTTCAAAATTACTATTTTTTATCAAATTGAGCAAATTTTTTCGCTCACAAAATATTTTATTTTTGCATTTGACGGCATTCAAGACCATTTCAGAGTCGACTCCGGGGATTGGTTTTTCTCTCGCCGGATAGATTTCTGTCATGATCAGTCTGTCTGCTGCAGAGAGGGCGGTGGCGAACTCGCCGGCGAAGTCGCGGGTGCGGGTATAGAGATGAGGCTGGAATATTACGGCTATCTCTTTTCCCGGATAAAGCTTTCTTACAGATTCTATTGATGCCTTGACTTCTGCGGGAGAGTGTGCATAGTCGTCAATGACAGCGGTCTTGCTCTGACTTACTCCGTCGAGCCATATTTGGAAGCGACGTTCAGCACCTTTGAATGTCTCAAGCCCTTTCTTGATTTCCTCGGGAGTGGCTCCGGCATGCCAAGAAGCAGCGGCAGCCGCCACGGCATTGTCGATGTTGATTTCAACAGGGACTCCGAGGCTGATGTCGGTGATTTCAGTCTCCGGACCATGGATGTCGATGGTCAGGGATCCTGTGCCCCACCTTACATTATCGGCATACCAGTCGCCTTTTTCGGATCCGCGGTGTCCACTGTAGGTCTCAAGCGTGACATTCTCACCAATTCTTGGGATAAGCTTGAGACCGGTATGCATGATTAGATAGCCTCCCGGGCGAATCAACGAAGTGAAGTGAGCAAAACCTTCAAGGTAGCCGGCTTCGTCTCCGTAGATGTCGAGATGGTCCGGGTCGGTGGAGGTCACTACTGCAAGCCATGGATGGAGTCTGTGGAACGAACGGTCATATTCGTCAGCCTCTATCACAGAATAGTGGCTTCCTCGAGATATCATGAGGTTGCTTCCCGTATTTCGAAGTATCCCTCCTAAAAAAGCGTTGCAGCCGCCATCTGTCTGCTCCAGAATCCATGCCGTCATAGAGGAAGTGGTGGTCTTTCCATGCGAACCGGATATGCAGATACCATCAGTGTCTGCAGTGATAAGTCCAAGCACAGCAGCACGCTTTACGGGAGTGAATCCAAGCTTTCTGAATTCAGAGAGAATACGGTTGTCGTCGCCGACAGCGGGAGTATAGACCACAAGGGTATCTTCCGGACTTTTCATTCCATCAGGAATAAGCTCCGGATCGTCTTCGAATATTATTTCTGCGCCCTCTTTAATCAGAGCATCTGTAAGGCGTGTCGACGTACGGTCGTAGCCGGCAATATGACAACCTTTTGAGAGAAAATATCTCACGAGATTAGCCATTCCGATGCCCCCGGCACCTACAAAGTATATATTTTTAGGTATATTTATTTTCATAATTCATAATGCATAATTCATAATTCATAATGCATAATGCATAATTCATAATGCATAATTAAAGACACTTCATAATTTCTACCATCCTATCTATAATTGAGTGGCAAATTGTGAATTAAGAATTATGCATTATTTTGATAATTTCATCTACAATCTTTTCGTCTGACTCAGGGAGCGCCAATTTCTTGATTTCTGTAGTCATATCCTCGAGCTTTTTGCTATCGTGGATTACGCTTAAGATTTCGTCGATTAGCTTTTCGCGAGCTTCAGAGTCTTTGACCAGTATTGCGGCCCCCTTGTCGGAGAGGGCGCGGGCATTCTTTGTCTGATGGTCTTCTGCCACGTTGGGACTTGGCACGAGAATACATGGTTTGCCAAGAAGTTCAAGCTCGCTGATAGATCCGGCGCCGGCACGAGAGACAACC
>CAMWQY010000116.1 GCA_947176355.1 uncultured Porphyromonadaceae bacterium | reverse complement strand
GAATGAACAGCTTGAGGGTCTGGGAGACCTCATCACAAAGGTTTCATAGGGTTTTGCAGCGGCAATCATCATTGGTCGTATCATTCTCTATTTCTTGAATGTACCCGAATTTGACTGGGTTGGTTTCTCGGCATATTTCCTCCAAACTCTGATGGTTGCTGTAACTCTCGTGGTGGTTGCTGTTCCGGAAGGTCTGCCTATGGCGGTTACCTTGTCACTGGCATACTCGATGCGCCGTATGCTCAAGACCAATAATCTTGTTCGTAAGATGCACGCTTGTGAAACAATGGGAGCCACAACCGTTATATGTACCGATAAAACCGGTACGCTGACACAGAACCAGATGCAGGTATATAAGACTAATTTCTTCGGAGAACCGTCTGATGAAGTTCTATATGAAGGAATTGCGGTTAATTCAACTGCACAGCTTGACCTGTCAGCAGCTAAACCTCAGGTACTGGGTAATCCAACAGAGGGTGCTTTACTCCTTTGGCTTAAAGAACGTGGAGCTAACTATGCGGAATTGCGCGAGAAAGCATCTCGAATTGAAGAGTTGCCCTTTACAACAGAGCGCAAATATATGGCAACTGTTGTAAAATCAACTACGGGCAAAAATATCCTTTATGTGAAGGGTGCGCCGGAAATCATCTTTGGAATGTGTAAGAACACCGCAGGTGTTTCTAAGGCAGAGATTGATGCTCAACTATTGGAGTATCAGAATCAGGCGATGCGTACTCTCGGTTTCGCTTATCAGGAACTTGGAGATAAAGATGTTGCCATTGCCGACGGTAAGGTTGTAGCTGCTAATCTAACTTTCCTTGGGATTGTAGCCATTTCCGATCCCGTTCGTCTTGATGTGCCTAACGCTGTTAAGGAAGTAATCGATGCCGGTATAAAAGTCAAGATCGTAACCGGCGACACTCCCGGAACTGCAAAAGAAATAGGTCGCCAGATTGGTCTATGGAACGACAAGACCGATAACCACCGCAACATTATAACAGGCGTTGAGTTTGCAGAACTTTCTGACAAGCAGCTCAAAGAGCGTGTAGGCGATCTTAAGATTATAGCGCGTGCGCGCCCTATGGATAAAAAACGTCTCGTAGAGGCTCTTCAAGCAAATAATGAAGTGGTTGCCGTAACGGGTGACGGAACAAATGATGCTCCGGCACTAAAGAGTGCTCATGTCGGTCTTTCGATGGGTGATGGCACCTCTGTGGCAAAAGAAGCCTCTGACATTACTATCATTGACAACTCATTCTCATCAATCGGTCGCGCTGTAATGTGGGGACGCTCCCTGTTTCAGAATATCCAGCGTTTCATTCTCTTCCAGATGACCGTGAATGTTGCTGCTTGCTTCATCGTTCTCTTCGGTGCCTTCATGGGTATGCAGTCGCCACTGACGGTTACGCAGATGCTATGGGTAAATCTAATCATGGATACATTTGCAGCTATGGCTCTTGCCTCACTGCCCCCATCTGCCTCTGTCATGAAAGACAAACCACGTTCACGTGAAGCCTTTATAATCAACCGTCCAATGTGGAAATCTATCATTGGTGTTGGAGGTGTGTTCTTCATCTTCCTTCTTGGATTGCTCTACTACTTCGAGCATACCGACATTACAAGTCTTACAGAGATTGGTAAAGTGGCAATGGGAGAAAACTCAGGACTTAGCGGATATGAGCTTTCTCTGTTCTTCACGATTTTTGTGTTCCTTCAGTTCTGGAATATGTTTAATGCCCGTGCATTTGCCACCGGACGTTCGGCTTTCCATTTCAAAGGCTGCGGCGGTTTCGCTCTCATTGCATTGGTAATCCTCGTTGGTCAAATCCTTATCGTAGAATTTGGCGGACAGTTCTTCAATGTTGAACCCCTCAAATTCACAGATTGGGCGATCATCATCTTCGGCACGTCAGTGGTGCTTTGGATTGGCGAGATTCTCCGACTGTTCAAGAAGTAAATAAAACTCGTTGGCGCATCGGGTTTAACATCCGGTGCGCCATCAACAATCTGTTCTCATATGAAAATTCCCGGATTATCTTTCTCGTGGAAACGCGCCATTGGCCTAACTCTGGCTAAACAGAATATTGCGCGGAAGATCGGTATTCCCTCCTCCAAAGCAGGACTTGAACGAAAAGTCGGGAAATTATTTATCAAATCAATTTTCAGCAAATAACAGTCCATGAACCGTATAGCATTGTTACTCCTATTAATCCTCGTTTCCCACCTCGGGTATGCTCAACTTGTTGAACAAACTTATAGTGACGAAACGGAGGAGGGCATATTAACACAATCGGGCTCTTTTTCAATTAGCGAGGCTCCTGTAGAATTTAATTTACCAAATGGTTTCGTTTACCTTGATGCAAATACAACCAAATCAATTCTGGGGTATTGGGGTAACGATGCATCTACCCTACAAGATGTCATCGGTATGATAATTCCTGAATCCACACCTTCTGTGCAGGATATAGACAGGGCGTGGATTATGTCTTATCGCAATGTTGGCCATGTTCAAGACAATAAAGCTGGGAATATGGGCTGCAAATGGATTTTGGACGGCTTACGATATTCAGACAACTATAAAAACGCGCAAGTTGGCTGGGCATGGACTCCAAAATACGATACACAACATCATAGATTGTCATTACCGTTGATGTATGTTGAAGGGACAGATACAACTCTAAATCACCGGCAAATTATATTTGGCAATGAGGGAATCGTCCAGTTGGACCCTATTATCCCTCTTTCGGATTTACAATGGCTCTATGACAATGATGATTTAATCAATGATGCAGTCGGGTTTACACAAGGCTCACGTTACGAAGATTTTGATAGCACGAAACAAGAATATACTTATAAGTCCGTTTCAGCCTTCATAAAAGGAGTTCCTGCTAATGCTTCGAGATCAGACTTTAGTGAAGTTCAAACGAACGAGAAAGAATCAACAACTCCATCTTTTATTGGCATCATTGGTATAGTAGCTGCTGTACTCGTATCAATAATGTTGATATTGATGCTTGCGGTAGCTATAACAAACAAAAAGGATGAAACCGGCAAGGACATTGTTCAATCAGGGGTTAATGTGCTTTTGAGAATTGTAGTATTCTGGATGGTCTATCTTCTAATTTTCACTTTTGCTATATTCCTTATATGGGTAGGTATCTGGTTGACAATTGGCATCTTATCGAGCTATATTTCCATTCGTTCATTGATTGCCATTGTTGGTGGATGGATTATTATTGGCGGATTTTTATGGGCTATAATCAGAAGCCTATTCGTGTTTTCTCGTTCAGGATACCCGAATAGGTTGGAAATTCATCAATCGGATGCTCCAAAACTTTTCGCACTCATTGAAGAAATATCTCATAGCGCAGGTGAAAAAATGCCCAAGCATGTTTACGTTTCCCCTGAGGTTAATGCTTGTGTATTCTACAATAAGCCTTTCCTCAGTCTTTTCTTTCAAAAAAGAAAGAACCTTGAGGTCGGTCTTGGTCTTCTTTTCGGGCTCAATAAACAAGAGTTCAAAGCAGTGATTGCACATGAATATGGTCATTTCGGTCAAAAAAGTATGCAGGTGGGGCAAATAGTATCTATTTGTTACAACATAATTTCTAACCTTGTAAATTCAGACCAAGCCTCTATTGTTCGTCCCATTCTGAAGAAGACGTTTATTTATGTCCAGCGCGGATATATGAAGTTATCACGAACAATGGAATACGAGGCCGATGGGAAAAGTGCTATGGTTGCCGGATGTGAATCAGCAATATCTGCACTCTGTAAAATTGATGTTATCGCTGAACGCTTCAATGCCTATAATACTTTCGTTCAAAATATATATGAAGCAAAGAAGATTCTCCCATCTACATATTGGAATGGTTATAAACAATTCCTTACTCTAACGGATGACTTTGATGGCATAATCATTGATGAAACCATAACTGCGACTGAACAATTAACAAAAGCTCCGAAAAGCCGAGTCCACTTGAAAAATCCATGGATTTCTCATCCTCTTTTGGAGGAGCGTATTGATAATATTCGTGAGTTAGGCTATGTTTATTCCAATCAAAATCACGAAAGTATTGAGGACTTAGTAACATCTAGTGTGTACGATGAAACCTCGTATAAGTTGTTCTTAAATGCAGGTTATACGTCGGATAAAGTATGCTCTGATTCTGAATATAGAGAGTTGCTCGCAAAAGAGTTAGACGAAAATTCATTTCCTATGTATATGCGTGTTTTCTTTAACCGTGACATTTGTGGGTTTAAATTAAGCCCACACGAAGAAGACACATTCTCTAAAGGGTTGGAAGATGTTTTATCGGAATCTAAATCTAATCTCATAGAAACATTTTCAACTGCCATTTCGGATTACCAGACAATGGTAATGTTTAAGAATAAGCATACTCCGGAAAAGCAAATTCAGTACGATGGGGCTGTATATAGCAGAAAAAATGTTCCCATAGAGACTCAACTTGAAATTGTCAAAGGCTTGGAACCTCGTATAGTCGCTATTGATAAAGACATTTGTCTTTTTGCCCTATCTATCGCCTCCGACAAAGATTTGATAATGAAAGCATATGACAATATCTTCTACTCACAGGCAATTATTCGTCATATCGTTAATAATATCCTGCCTCTAAGGGATTCTGTAGCAAAACAAATTGGCAATGGTGGGAATAAAGACGAAGAATCCTTCAAAAGAATTCAACAGATTCTTCTCAACTTCAAAGGAAATATGCGTGAACTTATTGATGGTATCGAAATTGATAGACTCAATCCCGTCATGCATGTTGATACAGCCAAAAGTATTAAAGACATTGAAAATGAATTACTTCTTGATGGGGATTCCATATGGGGAGAAGAAATTCAATACATCCTTACTTTACCTGATAATATCATTAAGCAATTCCGTAGTCTTGCTTATTATTCCAAGAAAATCGTAACAGACACAATCGAAGGTAAAGTTCCACTCTTGTATTGGAATAACTCCGTATCAGCACAATCTTTTGAAACAAAACATTCTTAACAGCAATCTCAAGATGTGTAGTAACAATTTCAACCTTGTGAGATTTGTAGAGGCGCAAAATGGAGTTTATCCTATTGCGCTGAAAGAGTTACAAGAAGGGCGGAAACGCTCTCATTGGATGTGGTATATCTTTCCACAGCTCAAGCATCTTGGGTATTCTTATAATGCTAAATACTATGGCGTATCTGGGATTGCGGAGGCGACTGCTTTCCTACAGCATCCAATATTGGGTCTGCGTTTAAGAGTAGTTTCTGAAACAATTCTTGGCTTACCCAGTAATAATGCGAGATCGATATTCGGAGATATCGATTCATTGAAATTACGTTCTTCAATGACTTTGTTTGATATTGCATCTCCCAATGACATATTTGCACAGGTTATTGACAAATACTTTAATGGACAATCTGATAATCGTACAATAAGCATAATTAAGACATATGGGACTATTTGATCTATTCTCAAAAAAGAATAAAGATGGAGGAGAAAAACCTCAAGATAATGGCAGTGGATTTAATCCTGATGAATGGTTCTTTGGATCCTTTCTAATGAATGAAGCCAAATTCAGACATCAGCAACAGACGGTTAAACGCTCATCAAAAGATGACCCGATTACACTCCGCTACATTATCAAGGAACTCCTGAATATTTCTCCTGATGATATTGGCCCCATGACAATAGTAAGTCGTGGAGAATTTGGCCGTGTCGAGAATACTGAACTAATTGAAACTCAGGCGGAGGTGTTGAATTATAAGCCATATGATGCTCTCCTTTATAAAAATAACGAGGGGGAATTAGTACCACGCACGGGTTTGAACACTGTATTGGTTATTTCCTATCGTCCCGGGAATATTGTTTTCGACAATATAGAAAGCAAGTCAGATAAATCCAAACTATGTACGGATAACTCAATCATTATGTTCCTTAGAGGAATAGGCCCATTTGTTTATGAGACGGCTTATATGCGTGTGTCTGTAATGATTCCTAATTTTACAAGCCCTGATGACTTTCGCACAAGCCACTCCAAAAACGCGCCTTTCACCACAAGCTTTATATTGGGATTTGATATTGTCCCTCCCGAAAAGAAATTGACTCGATATGACCAAATTGAGCAATCGCTAATAGAAAAATCTAACCGAGGAGAAGAATTATCCTCGGAAGAGAAGACAGTTCTTGAAGGTCTAACTTATTCTAAAGATTTAGGTTATGACTTCGGGTATGGACGATGGCTTGTTTCTGAAAATCGCTTTGCAGATGCTTTGATGCCTTTGATGAAAGCATATAATCATCTAAAAACAGGTGTTGTCACGGAATATGACCGACTAAATGAAATTTTTGAAGAGACTTGTTTCAATATCGGATTCTGTTTCAATGAACTGGAACAATATGATAGAGCGACCTATTATCTCGATCTAATTCAAGGTTCAGATAAACCGAAATATATCATTGAATATATTAACTCGTTAGTAAACAATGGAGATCCAAGAGCTCTCCAAACTGTGCGACACTATCTTTCTGAATTCAATGATGGCAAGAGGCAAATTGATTCTGAAGAGACATCATTTTTCTATGATTTTCTTGCAAGAAGATTAGCATATCTATTTATTGACTACAAGATGTGGGACAATGCACGTAATCTTCTTGAGCAATTAAAAGAATCCCCTGCCTGTCATGATTTTGCAGTTAGAGAGTTGGAATATATCGAACACATAACTTCTCAACAGTTCCAATAATGAGATTAAAGTACAAATTTGCGATGCTTATCGTTTTTATAGGCATTATATTCAGTTCTTGCGGAAACTCTAAGGAAGAGTTAAAATCAAAATTATTACCTCAAATTTCTGAAGCATATAAAAGCGGTGATTGGAATAGTGTTATCAGTTTAACGGATTCTCTGCGTAACTACGGTATATTATATACCGATTACATTGGAGGAAATGGAGTAGATATTCCTTATTGTGAAGCTCTAATTTCGATTGGAAGAGAAGAAAAGGCAATCCGTGAAATTGAAACTCATCTGAAAAAGGTCAATCCAAGGGATTTCTATGCCTATCATACGCTTGGCATTGCATATTGTGCAGCAAAGGATACATTAAAAGCGATAGAAGCGTATGAAAATTCGGTAAACATTAACCCGGGTTATGCTCGACCATATTTACATTTGGCTCATATATATGCGCAAAAAGATGTTGAAAAATGTATGGATAATTATTCCAAAGCAATCCAACTGTTGGGAAATCATGAAATGTATGATGACGTACTAAAATTAGGATTTGAATCTTGGGATGTGGATAGCACAAACACCATAATCTTAAAATACATGGGAGATGCTTGTTTTGCTAAGGATGATTTGCAAAACGCTAAAACCTTATATGGTAGAGTTTTGGGATATACGTCCCAAAATGTTACAGCAGTGCCTCAGGTGTTTTTTGAATCGGATTATCAGCTTGCCCTTATCAACTATGTCGAAGGCAACTATCAAGAATCATATACTCTTCTTGAAGTTATATATGCAAATGAAAAAGGTTTCCACAAATCATCAAATAGTGTTCTATTTGGGGCATATATACTTGGAGCGGCAGTTACACACCAAATGAATGAGCCCATAGTTTCCAGTAAACTCATGGAATTGGCTAATGAAATAGACTCAAAAGCCGCTAAGGATCATTACGATTATTTCCTCTCTATACGTAAATCTTAGATGATACATCTGTCGCGTATTTTATCCAATAGCGCATTATAAAAATAAGCAATGACAAAACGGAAGATTCTCATATGGATTCTGGCTATCACAGGTTTAATCTGTACGATTATAGTATATTGTGATATAAAAGTCGGAAGGAATGCTGCCGGAAATACCTATGCTGATGTGGATAGTATCCCTCATAGAAAGGTAGGACTTAT
This sequence comes from uncultured Porphyromonadaceae bacterium, assembly GCA_947176355.1. Lineage (GTDB taxonomy): Bacteria > Bacteroidota > Bacteroidia > Bacteroidales > Muribaculaceae > Lepagella. The sequence goes on along the minus strand of CAMWQY010000116.1, from coordinate 215 downwards.
TCTTGGGACTTCTCCAATTTCAACTTGGAATGGGCGTAGGAACTATTATTTTGACCATCGTATTACAGCCGGGGCTGATCTGTATAAAGCAGGAAAGGTTGATTGGCTCGTAGTCAGTGGCGGAGATTATCGTAACACTGAAAATGGATATGACGAGCCAGTGGCAATGCGTGATTCCTTGATGAAACAAGGTGTCGATTCTACACGGATTATTC
>CAMWQY010000115.1 GCA_947176355.1 uncultured Porphyromonadaceae bacterium | reverse complement strand
AAAGTTGGCACAAGACGGCATTCAACTCGTGAGTGCCACTCACGGGTTCAAATTCAATAATCAAAGAATATAATATACAATATGGATACAAACACCGATATATACCGTCGGATTCATTTCGCAGTAATGGCGATTGAGAGCGGAGCACGTAAACTAGGTATCTCCGGCAAGGAGATGCACGACCGATTGAGCAAACAAGGCTTAATCCAAAACAGACTTATAAAAAGGTATGAGGAACTTCATACGCAAAGCCTCGATTGGGTTGCCAATGATATTAGCGAGACACTTTTAAACTGGGAGGCCGGATTATGATAACATTTATTCGGAGACTGTGCCGGAATAAAGGATTATAACGTATGAGAGACAATGTACTATGGCGCAAGCAAAGCCGAATAATAATGCTCTTGGCTGATACTCTGAAAATATCGCCTGAGCGCGCTCTTGACCTTTATTACAGCACTAAAGTATATGAGCAGATGACCGACCCGAAATATGGTCTGCAACTTATGAGCGACTATTATATTCTCGAAGAATTGATAGCTGAACTGAGAGAGACCCAATGACAAGAGTAAATTCTGTTCATGAGCAAGACTCACGGACTGGAATAATGGGATTACTCTCTAATGCCGTCTATGAGCATTACTGGCAGAGGAGGGGAGCTGGAAATTGAGCATTTGCCAGTAATTTGCCAGTTGAATAAAAGATTAGCGAGATAACTATTGAATCTTCAATGAGTTATCTCGCTTTATCTGTGCCCAGAACAGAAGCAACCAAATGAAAAGCAATGGAAGAGTTTGGAAGTAGGTTCAAGTCTTGGCAAAATTGATAAAATATTGATATATAGAGCATATCGTTTGAGTGTATGTAAATTTTATGTGCTATTCCTATCCATATTTTATCGGTAGAAATCAGTTAGGAGGACAAAAGGAGGACAAAAATTTGGAGGGTAAATATTTTATTATTAACTTTGTAAAAGGAAATGGTGCTGTAGATGTTCCGTAGATGGGATATTCCAGAGCCATTTTCACCCAAATATTTTTGTCCTCCAACATAAAAATCTGTGTCCTCCAATGGCAAGTATTAAGCGTTATTTATCGTCAAAAGTGGAAGGGAACGGGCGCTCTGAAATCCTGTTCCGACTGAGCCTGTCTAAGAATGACAAGTTCAGGCTTAAGAGTGGATTGTATATCGATCCTGCGCGTTTCAAAGATGGTGCCGTTATAAAGCCTCGTGCGAACCAGCAGGAGGTTTCTGACCTCAAAGATCTGGAGCGAAAGCTTCGCGATTTGGAGGATCTTATTTATGAGCTGTGTGAAAAGCATTCTCTCGGTGAGCTTACAAAAGAGTTCTTCGAGAAGGAGATTTACCGTTTCCATAATCCTAAGAAGGAACGCAAGTCAAGGGAGGTCGAGCAGAAACTCAAAAAGAAGTTCACGGAGCTTGTGGAAGAGTTCCCTGACAAACGGGGATTGTCGGAGTGGCGCCGTCGCAGATATGGAGTGCTGAGCCGTAGCCTACATCGGTTTGAGCTTTATAGAAAAGTGAAGCGTCGTGCGCCCTTTACCCTTGACTTCGATATGTTCAATACTGAAGTTCTGGAGCAGTACGAGGAATTTCTGCGTAATGAGCCGGAGATCTTTGACAAGTACCCAAAGATATTCGAGGAATACCCGGCTGAGACAAGGAAGAATCACAAGTCTCGCAGACCTTCGGATAAGGGAGACAATACAATAATAGGCATCTTTGCGTGTCTCAGAACCTTCTTCCGCTGGGCTATTGAAGAAGGACTGACTACAAGCAATCCCTTTGACAAATATCATGGAAAGACCACTGAGAAGTACGGTACCCCAATTTATATTACGATTGAGGAACGTGATATTATTGCCGACCATGACTTTTCAGCAAACAAGTCGCTTGAAGCCCAACGCGACATCTTTATCTTTCAGTGCTGTATTGGATGCCGTGTGTCTGATCTCATGCGCCTGACTCCCGGAAATATCATCAACGGCTATGTGGAGTACATTGCCAGCAAGACGATGAATGACCGTTCTGATGTTATCCGAGTACCACTCACCCAGAGGGCAAAGGATATTCTTGAAAAATACAAGGACGTGGAGAAAGACGGGAAGATCCTGCCGTTCATAAGCTCTCAGAAATACAATGTGGCTATTAAAAAGATATTTAAGGAAAGTGGCATAACCAGAATGGTTACTGTGCTTAATCCTACCACCGGCAAGGAAGAGCAACGTCCTATCGACGAAATAGCAAGCAGCCACTTGGCACGGCGTACCTTTGTAGGCAATCTCTACAAGAAAGTTAAAGACCCCAATCTGGTAGGAGCATTGAGTGGCCACAAGGAAGGAAGCCGTGCTTTTGCGCGCTACAGAGAGATTGACGATGACCTCAAAAAAGAAATGATAGGCTTTATTGAGTAGCAATCCAATCCATTTTCAATCACAAAAGTTGTCATAAAAAGTGCGACGCAATGTCGCACTTTTACTTTTTTACACCCCACTACACATTTTCTTAGCTTATTTCGGTTGACAATCAAAATATTTTTATTATCTTTGTCAACCGAAACAAAACGATATGACTAATAACACCACTGATATATTTCCTCGCCGACTCCGACAGGCAAGGCTGATGAGAGGCTTCTCTTTAGAAAAGCTCTCCCAGTCTCTTAGCTCGTCCGTAACCCGTCAGGCGATAAACAAGTATGAGAAGGGCCTTATGAAGCCTGACAGCCGTGTGCTGATAGCCCTTGCCGGAGCATTGGGCGTAAAGATTGATTATTTCTATCGTCCCTTTACTGTGGAAGTTGACAAGGTGGAGTTCCGGAAGAAACCGGGATTCACCGAAAAAATGGCTGTTGCCGTCAAAGAGCGTGTAAGGGAGGAGCTGGAGCGGTATCTGGAGATAGAACAGTTGTCAGATTCTTCAATAAGATTTACACTCCCCCGTAAGGATGTCAGAAACATCGAGGACGCAAGGATTTTCGCCGGAGAGATACGCACGCTCTTAGGATTAGGGAATGACGGCATTTCCAATGTGATTGAGGTGCTGGAAGACAACGGAATCAAAGTCATTGAATTGGCAGAGAACAGTGACTTTGACGGATTAAGCGGTTATGCCAATGGTCAAATACCCCTTATCGTGGTCAACGGAAACTTCACGACTGAGCGCAAACGATATACCGCGCTTCATGAGTTAGGACATCTGTTGCTCGTGACTCCGGACGGACTGCCTGCAAAAGCTGTCGAGGCTATTTGTAATGGCTTCGCATCCGAGATGCTGCTGCCATCGAGGGTGCTGACTGCAAAAATGGGTAAAAACCGGCATGACATTTCCCTGTCGGAACTTACCGACATTCAGCGTCAGTTCGGCATATCCGTCGATGACATAATGCTGTCCTTGCGCGAACACGGCGTGATAACCGACCGCAGGTATTCAGGATTTCAGAAAAAGAAAAGCACTATGCCTGATTTCCGTGCCTTGGTTGAAAAATCCCGTGTGGAACTGGAGCGATCCGGACGTTTCGCCCGTATGGTTTACCGTGCGTTAGCAGATGAAGCCATCACGTTCTCAAAAGCCGCCGTGTTGCTCAATACTTCGGTAGATAGGATAAAGTCGAATCTTCAATTAGTATGAGTCAATGGAGATAATCGTCAACGACACAAATATCTTCATTGACCTGCATTCAATCGGTTTGCTAGAAGCGTTATGTGAGCTTCCATACGATGTCCGGACTGTTGATTTCGTCATAGCGGAAATTACAGACCCGGAACAGTCAGAGGCATTGTCGGCACTCGCGACAGAAGGGAAAATAAAGATAGAGAGTTTTGATGTGGAAGAACTTGGAGAGATAATTACTGAATATTCCTCCGTACCCGGGAATATTTCTATCCCTGATTGTTCCGTTTGCTATTATGCCCGTAAACATACCGCTACCTTACTCACTGGCGACAGACAACTCCGCAGATATGCCGAGGCAAGTAATGTGTCGGTAAGAGGCGTTCTGTTTATATTTGACGAGCTGGTTGCAAACAATATTATTCCTTCTCAGCAGGCAGCCGCTAAACTCCGGGAATTGGTTGCCATAAATGTCCGATTACCGAAAGCTGAGATTGAGAAACGAATCAACAACTGGAGTAAAAGTCAGTAGTCCGATACATACTTTTTTCAAATTAGATTGTTTCATACATTGAAATGAGCATCGCATCATGATATGGATCTAATAGAAATTAATCATACAATCGGCTGCCTGTCTGCCGAACTATCACTCTATGAGTGCAACATTTGTGAGGTTTCCCTTACGACCCTTAGAAAGCTCTCGTCTTTTCTAAGGGAGAGGCACTTGGACTTTGAACGGGATATAAGGGCAGGTATCCGGGATAAGGCTACTGAGTTCTATACAGAGGAGTTATACGCCTCTCTGACCAGCTATTCAGATTGGTATGTGGACAATCGCGACGGCAAATGCTCACAGGAGACGCTTGATGAAGCAAGGAATATCTTTGAGCTGATAGAGATCGTATGGCGTCCTGTTATCGAGGAACTGTTCCCTAAATTCATTGTGCCGGGACGTGAAAAAGATCCGGAAGCAGACAATGACCCGGAGGGTTACAACACTACCTATGGTAAACCCGGTGAAAAGTATAGGAGTATCAGATATGATATTATCGAGAATCCCGAATATCCACATTTAACAAAAGAGATAATCTTTGACCGTCTGAAGACCATTATCAGCAATATGAATTCCGAGGGTGCGGACATATCCCGTCTAATCAGTCTGGCGTACAAACATGGCTTGCTCAGCCGACAGCCATACCGTAAATCCATAATCAGGGAACTTGGCATGAAAAGCTCCGAACAAAGTTTGACAGAATTGATTGCGAACAGATCTGACGAAATTTCGTATAGCAAGAGATTAGAGAGAATGGAAGAAGAATTATTGAGGAAATAACCGTATTCTTTCATTCCATACTAAGGAAAACCACTTAGATAGCTTTATTTGCTTTAATTAAAGCAACAAGTAGTAAAGATAAAGGGACTCTGTACGTACAGGGTCCTAATTTTGTGCCGTAATTAAAACGAAATAGTTATGGCAGTAGAAATTATGAACTCGATTCTCGGGGCAAACAATGGAGTTTACCTTGTAGTTGGTGCCTCCGATATGAAGGATGCCTTCAGGGAATTTGTCCGAATAATGAGAGAATCGGAAGATGAAAGACGTGCATATAATGACGAGATGGCGACAGTAACCAGGGAAGATGCCATTCGTATATTCAACCGCTCTTACAGCACTCTCTTACGATGGGAAAAGGAGGGCTATCTTGTGCCGGTCAAGATCGGCAAGACTCCTCTTTACAAGATGTCGGATATAAAGAAAGTCCTTAATCAGAAATTCGATGAAGAACCATAAGTGCAACCGCCTAAACCTAACTGCTTTGGTTTTATGTATAAATAGACATGGCTCCACCCATGGACAGACTTGACGCATATATTCCGGATCGTATAAGTATATGTAAAAGCTGCATGTGTAGGTCGCTGCCCACCAGAGCGGAGCGAGTATTAACCGCTTGTTCCCCTATAGGGAAGGCATAATTCGTAGAGAACTATGAAAAAGACGACTTACCGGAATATCTCTCCGTCAAAACTGTATTCAGTAAGAGATATAATGAAGACATTAGGCTATTCAAGAGCCTTCCTGTTATCAAAGGTTTCGGATAAAAACAAGCCTCTGGGCTATGTGATAGATGAGAAAACAAGAATGATGAAATTCCAAGGTAGCGAGTTGATCCGCTACTTCCATATAAAGGTATAAAATAATGTCAAGGTGGATGCCGGTATACGAAGACGATATGACGCATTGGCTGTGGGATCAGCCACAACGTTATCAGTGGTGGCTGGAGATTCGGTTTCGGGCTGCGACAAAGACAGGTGTCCGCTATGTTGGAGGAACCAACATTCGTGTCAATGTCAATCGTGGGGAGTGGCCGGTAACTATATCCTATCTCAGTAATCACTGGCACAGTGACGATGGTGCTGTCAAGGCTTTTCTCGAAGCACTGGAGGGTGATGGGTTGATAGTCTGCAATAGAGTAAAACTGGTGACATTCATACGAGTGGTGGATTTTGAAAGATACTGCTTTCAGAAACCTATGGAAGCTGCCCCTGTAACTTCGGAGTCCATAAGTCCTGCTGAATCGGAATTCAATTCGTTCAGATTACTCGATGATGAACCTGCACCTCCAACGCCATATCAGCCGCCGACATTGACGGCAGAGTTGACAGATATGGAAACAGGAGGTTCAGGCATTATTCCAACCCTAAGGCAAACGCCAAGCCGTCCGCCCGATAATAATTATAATAAAACAAACAATGATAAAGATAAAGATAAAGACAAAGACAAAGAACAGTCCAGAGAATTTTGGTTTGTTTCTGAATATAAAAATTCAAAAGCTTCTCTTGAAGCATCGGCAATGGGACTTCATTGCGAAATCGAGGTAATACTCCAGCTGATTGATGACTTCTATCAGCACACTCTTGTAACGGAAGATTGGCATAAAAGTTTTACCGGTTTCAAAAAGCACTTTATGAACTGGGCCCGATTAAGGCTCAAAAATACATCATCAAATGAAACAGCCAGAACGAATAGATCCTATGGAGGCAATCCGACAAATGGAGGCCGCCGCAAAGGTCCGATCAAGCCCGCCTGTGGACTTATCGAGGATTAATCGGGCAAAATTTCTTTTCCTCGAATGCGCCCGGAAGATTTGTCCCGGATATGAAATCCGAGAAGATCAGAAAAGTATTCTGAATGAGATAGTGCATTGGGCACTTATGGACTACACCGGAAAGCTCGACCCTGACCGTGGTCTTCTACTTTGGGGAGACATCGGAACCGGGAAGTCAACGCTGTTGCTTATTATCCGAGAGTTCTGCAGGCTTGTACGCCCATACGAGGACGGCTATCCCTATTCGTTCCGGATAACAAATGTGATCGACATCTGCGCCCAATACGCGGACGAAAGTCGGGACGGTGGATATTCGGCGATTCAGACCTATATCTCCAGCCGGAGACAGGCTTTCGATGAACTTGGCAGTGAAACGACCCCTACGGGTCGTTGGGGCAATTATGAGAATGTCATGCAATATATTCTCCAGCGCAGATATGACCTTCGGGACGGAAATTTCACACATGCCACCACGAACCTTTCACTTGAACAAATATCCGAGGTATATTCCGCGAGAATCTACGACCGTTGCAAGGAAATGTTCAACTTCGTTGAAATCCACGGCAAAACATTCAGAAAAACCTATCAAACAAAAAATGATTATGAGCAGGAAAAAGAAAATCGACTGGGAGAAACGCCGATATGAGATGGCGTCGGCTCTATTCTTCCAAGATATTCGGAACACTGATATTCAGTGTTTCCCATTCAGTCGAGTTGGCGAATGGAGCAGACTCGCCCAGTGCGCTGCCTCAGATGCTGTTGTGGCAACCGACATATTCATAAGAGAGTTCCGCAAGACACAACAAGATAACAATCCTTCAAAAGATGGATAAGAAGAAAAAGGTCATAGACAGACTATCCCATATTGGCAGGGATTCGCTATATTCAATCTCTCAGTCAGCAAGAATACTCGGCGTGTGCCGGTCATATCTCTATTATTGCTTTAATAACAATCCTGACTTCCCGAAGCCTACTGTCTGCAAAGGCAGACGTTGGCTTTCAGGAAACGACCTGCTGCGCATCGTGGAGATACGCAATTACCTTGGGCTTTAGTTCCAGACATACCACGGGAAGTCAAGGAGTCTTCGCTGCCTGTCGGCGAGTTCCGACAAATCGACTGCAAGAAGCCACGCACGGGTGCGGATGTCGTCCATATCGGCTACGGCCTGGAGGTATCGGGTCGGTGAAAACTGACCGGATGCGTCTGACCATTCATCGGCATAACGCCCGGGGTCGAGTTCATCGACGAAGGAGATGATCTCGTCCACAAGTGTGCCGACAATGCCTCCCGACAACTCGGCGGTGAAGCAGAATGGCAAGCCGCCGAGCGTCCGCCTCTGGAAGTCGAAGTAGAAAGAGTTTTCCTCCGAAATTGACACTGACACATGCCAACCTTGCTTGACCGCTATTC
>CAMWQY010000114.1 GCA_947176355.1 uncultured Porphyromonadaceae bacterium | reverse complement strand
TGAAAAACTTCACTTACCGCTCCCTCGACGAGCGTGAGAACATAGAGGAAATACTTAAACGCCGACGCCGCAAGATCAACAGGCAACAGATCCTGTCGGTGGTGATTTTCATGATTATATTGGGCTCCCTTGCCCTTTATATCGCCCACCATGTCTATTATACAGTCCTTGACGGATATGTGCATGTCGACACCAACAAGGTGCGTACTCCTTTCGACATATACCTCGACAGCGTATACGTCAAGACGGGCGATCTTGTGATCCCCGGCGATACCCTATATTCTTACTATATGCTCAACCTTCTCATCGACAATGTCAATCCCGATGAGGAACCCCCGATGGTGGCTGTAAGCCGAAATTATAAACTGCAATATGAGACTGCACGCCAGCAGATTGAGGTGCTCAAGGTAAGGATCGCCGAGTTGAAGAAGCAGATCCTGACTGAAGACCACAACATAGCTCTCGGGCTAAGCAGCAATTCACATAAGCTCGACCTCCAGCGTGACTTGAAGGAAGCTGAGGCTCGCCTGAAGGCTCTCCAGGCTGAACTCGAGACTCTCCGCCGGACTCGCGACGAGACCAAGGTGGTTTTCCAACGCCAAAGGGCTGCTCACGACGGTTCGCTCCTCCCTCAGATCTACGATGATGCCCGCTCCGCTTCGATGCGGCGTGCCATTTCCTACAGGCTTGCAAGCGATTCTTCCCTTATCACTGATGTGAAGGCCCCGTTCCGAATGATATTCTTCAAGGAGGAGGAAATCATGACCAAGCAGCACCTCAATCTGGAGGAAAACAACCTTAAGATCGTTGCATACGTGCCGGTTGACAAAATGACCAGAATCAACAATAATTCAAAGGCTGAAATCGTTGTTAATGATGAGGTCAGCTTCAAGGCTCACGTCAATGTGCTCGGCACAAGGACTGAGCTGATCCCCGAAAACCTCCGCAGTTATTTCTCGAAGAAGAATACGGCTGTGATTGCCCTCTTCGACATCGATAAAGACCAGACCATCCCTCTGTGGTCGCTTGCAAGCGGTATGCCCGTTTCGGTAAGGATCAAAAACTATAGGTGGCTTAACAATGACTCCGACACAATCAAGACCAAGCCGGACTACTTGTGGTTTACCACCGGCAAGGGCGTGATGACAGAGGAGAAAGACGGCCGCCTCGTGCCGATCAGCGACACGCTTAGGAATTTGAACGAAAAAAGGGAACTCCCCGCCAAGAATGAAGCCGGGTCGCTTGTGCCCGAAAAAAATAACCGAAAAAAATGAACCGATATAAAAATTCATCATACAGCATAGTCACTAACCGCAACCAGCATAGGATCCTCGTCATCAACGAGCCGGTGAATGTCGACGATACGCCGGAGCTGCAATTCGAGGACTTCGATGCTATGTTCATCAATGTCATCGACAGCGTGATGGACCGCAATATGCTTGCTATCAGGCTTGCTTCCCCTCTCCTCTCTGAAAAATGCCGTTTCAAGCCATGTTTCGTCACCCGGCGGCTCACCGGCTGGCTCGGGAAAGCGGAGGTGATTGTAGATGGTTATGCCACCACTCCGACCGACGACTCGATGGCTCGCACTATCGAAGACATTTACGCCAACATGCGCCGCCAGAATTTCCTTCTCGGAACTCAGCCCGTTGTCACTCACGCTGAGGAAGTAATCAGACTCTGCCGATATGCCATTTCGCGGGGCAGATTCACTTTCTCCTCCCAGCCCACCCCGGGCCTCGCGGAGGGATATATGGCGCTCTACTATTATACTCTCTGGTTTGAAGGTCAGCAGACGATGCAGGCTGAGGAGCGCGAATGGTTTCATCAGCAGTTGTTGCGCCTCGGATATATCCGACGCACCCGATTCATCGACAGGATACACGTCTGCCCTATATGCAACAGCAGCCACCTTCTCTTCTTCGAGACATGCCCGGAATGCGGTAGCTCCGACATTCATGAGGAACCGGTGATCCACCATTTCCGCTGCGCAAACGTCTCCCCGGAATCCACCTACCAGCAGGATGGGGAACTGATATGCCCGAAATGTAAGAAGACTCTCCGACATATAGGCGTAGACTATGACCGTCCTTCGTCGATCTACTCCTGCCGCCAATGTGAACACACCTTCATGTATCCCAACATGAGGGCGCTTTGCACCAACAACCGAAGGGCTTGGCGTCCGGATGAGCTTCGCCCGGTGGATGTGGAGGAATACGAGTTCACTCCTGAAGGCATACGAGCTTTTGCAAGCAACGACGTGGAGCGTACTCTCAATCTCACCGGTTTCTACGGATACTCTTCGATGACCGACTTCATTGCCTACCTGCGCCAGTTTACCACTCCTGAAATTCTCGGCGACTCGATGATTATCGTAGGTCGCTACTACATTTTCGATCCGGCTACCGACGAGATGGTCGGGCAGGATGCGACGCCGCCGGTGGTGCAGACTTTGCAGAGGTTTATCAACTATAAGCAGGCCATGTGGGGCAACAACTACTACTTCCTGTGCCGCGTTCCGGCGGGGGCAGTGGCTAAGGCTCTGTCAGACATGGATTTCGAAATCAAGGAAGAGCTCCGCGACTATCAGGAGAAGCACCCCGGTTTCGACTTCGAGATGATTGATACTTACGTCTACCACCCGGGTGAAGACATCGACCATTTCATTCAGCGTATTGAGGAAGATAGGAAGTAGCTTTCCCATTTTCAAAATCGCAAAATCGCACAACGCATCACGCACAACGCACAACGCAAATGGACTATATATTCGGAATAATCGACGGAATCATAGCTTGCTTCACGGCTAATCTCTCGTGGGATTACTTGGTGACGACCTACTGGTTTCTGATCTTCGTAGAGTTTCCGCGCTACTATCTGACCGATATCATCGCAGTGTCAAAGTATGGCATGACTTGGAAAAGCCGTCGCAAGGATGAGGAGATGGCTCGACGTGCCCTGTTCACTGAGATGCCACTCGTCACGATCATGGCCCCCGGCAAAAACGAGGGCAGAAATCTATATCATCTGCTCGAGACGCTAAAGGAGCAGACTTATAAAAACTTCGAGATCATCATCGTCGACGACGGAAGTGACGATGCCACTCCCTTTATCTGTGCCGACCTGCAGCGTGCCGGCCTTATCAAGCATTATTTTCGCATGACCGACCGTGGCGGAAAGGCTTCTGCCGCTAACTATGGACTCGAGCATGCCAAGGGAAAATATCTCGTGCATATCGATGCTGACTCCTCGCTCGACCGCAATGCTCTTGAGGAAATACTCCTCCCGTTCTATATGGACAGGGACGTGCGCGGAGTGGGCGGTTGCATAAAAGTCCGTAATGCCGACGACTCGATGTGCGCCTCAATGCAAGCTCTGGAATATCTGCGCACTATTCAGGTAGGGCGAATGGCTACCGACATGCTCGGTATCTTCCATATCATATCAGGGGCATTCGGAGCCTTTGAAACTGAGACTCTGCGTCAGCTCGGCGGTTGGGACATAGGTCCGGGCCTTGACGGCGACCTTACGCAGAAGATTCGCAAGGCAGGCTACAAGGTGAGGTTTGCAAATAAGGCAGTTTGCCTGACGAGTGTGCCGGTGAAGTGGAGCAAGCTTTTCATGCAGAGGTTAAGATGGTCGAAATCGTTGATTCGCTTCCGCGTGAGAAAGCATTTCGACATCCTGACACCAAACAGGAACTTCTCTTTCTCCAACATGTTGTCTAACCTCGACTGCATAGTCTTCGACAGCGTTTTCAATTTTATATGGCTCTTCTATATTATCACGCTCTTCCTGAGCAATACCGACCGCATACTCGACATCATCATCGTAGGATGGATCATCCGACTATGCTTCTCGATCCTTTCTTTCATCACTATGCAATGCATTTCAGAAAGGTCGCGGCAGGAGCGTCGGCTCGGGGCTTTGCTTATTTTCCATACTCTTTATATGGGATATTTCCTCAGGGTGGCGCGACTGATCGGACACACCGTTGAGCTTTTCTTCTACTCATCCTACAAGGACAACTGGAATCCGAAGAAGACATCGACGGTGGCTATGGCGGAAGGGCTTTGAATATTTTAGAGTTGAGAATTTTAGAATTGAGAATTTTCCATGCGAGGACATGATAAATCCCAATTATTAAGGAAATGAATACCGAGACAATAGGAGTGATAGGATTGGGATATGTGGGGCTTCCGTTGGCTGTGCTGCTGGCTTCGCGCTATGAGGTGGTGGGATTTGACATTTCTCTAAAGCGCCTCGGTGAGTTGCTGGCAGGGCATGACACGACCCTTGAAGTAGACGACGACCGGCTCCGAAACGTGCTGGGAAAGAACCTGCTTCTTACCGATGACTATAGAAAACTCGCCAAATGCTCGTTTTTTATAGTCACCGTCCCTACACCGGTGACCGTAAACCATGAGCCGGACCTCGAGCCCCTTGAGGCTGCTTCCGAGACTGTGGGCAAAGTGATCAAGAAAGGTGACGTCGTGGTATATGAAAGCACTGTATATCCCGGTACCACCGAGGAAGTCTGCATTCCTATCATCGAGAATGTGTCCGGATTGAAGCTCAACGAGGATTTCTCCGTTGGATATTCTCCGGAGCGTATTAATCCCGGCGACCGTGTCCATACCGTGGATAAGATCACGAAGATAGTGTCTGCTTCCTCTCCCGAGGCTCTTGATAGGGTAGAGGGGATATATTCATCCGTGATTTCGGGCGGCACTTACCGAGCTCCTTCCATCAAGGTGGCAGAAGCTGCAAAGCTTATTGAGAATACGCAGCGCGACGTCAACATTGCTTTTTTCAATGAGGTGGTGAAGGTGTTCAATTCTCTTGGAATTGATACCGGGGAAGTGATCGAAGCTGCTTCGACAAAATGGAATTTCCTTCGCTTTAATCCCGGGCTCGTCGGGGGGCATTGCATTGGGGTAGACCCTTATTATCTGATTAGAAAAGCGGAGCTCCACGGCTTGCATCCGCGTCTTATTACCGAAGCTCGCAACGTCAACGAGTCGATGGGATTCTATCTTTCAGACCAGGTGGTAGACGCTCTCAACAGGCAAGGTAAACCACTTAATGAGGCAAAAGTGCTCATATTGGGCTTCTCTTTCAAGCCTGACTGCCCCGACATACGCAATACAAAGATCTACGACGTGATTCAGAGTCTAATGCGTTATGGCACTAAAGTCGTGGTATTCGACCCTTGGGTCGATCCTGTAAAGGTGAATCTTGAATACGAGTGCGTGACGCTCGTTTCTTCCATTGGTGAGGCTGTTGCCTTGGGTCCGTATGATGTCATTGTCCGTGCTGTGGCGCACTCCGCTTTCCGGGATATTGACTTCTCTGATTGCCGCACTCCCGACTGCGTAGAATGCGCTATCATAAACCCTGACTCCATCTGAAAATGCTTAATGCTTAATGCATAGTTCATAATGAAGAGAAATTTACTATTCTTGTTGTTGACACTTTTTGCAGCGTGTGCGTTCTTTTCCCCTCATGCGAGAGGCGACGAGCGTAAGCGCCTGCTCATTATAAATAGCTACCATGACGGTGCCCCATGGGCACAGGATATCATTAATCCTGTACTTTACGACATTTCCACGCGCGACAATTTCTATGCGCCCGAGGTGATATATCTCAACAATACTCTTATTCACAACCATGAGGATTTCAGCGTGATGGAAGAGGGGCTTTTCAAGAAATTCTCCAACCGTAAGCCGGACTATCTCGTGCTTGTCGGAAATTTCTCATTCACGCTCCGCGACCGTATCGTAAAGGAGTGGGGAAATGTGCCGATGCTGCTGATATGCCAGTCGGCTGAGTATGGATCACAGGAATTTTATTACACCAACGCGAGCACGGAGGCTGACTCGGAGACTTTGCGCCCCCTTCAGGAGTTGCAGGGGAAATTCAATTTCTCAATCGTGCATATCCCCAACCTCTATGAGCAGACCATCGACTTGATGCGGCATATCTTCCCTGAAATGCGCAAACTCGTATTTGTGGCTGATGGTCTCTACATCAACCGGTATCTCGACCATGAAATACGAAGCTATATCCGGAGTAATTACCAAAGTATGGAATATGAATGGCTCGTAGCTTCCGACTCTTCAAGCGAGCAGCTGCAGCAGTATCTCCTGAGCAAGGATTACAACACTGGCCTGCTTCTGTCTACATGGTTTTATGAGCGGATGACCATTCACGGTTATCCCCAGCTGATTGCCGGCGATGCTCATCTGATCAAGAGCGTGCGCCATCCCGTCTTCGGGCTGCGCGAGGCTTATTTCAGCTATGGCATAGCAGGCGGTACTTTCCCCTCGCCGGAAGAATTTTCTGTCCAGCTCAAGGCTGGATTGAGCGATCTCATTTCTGGTACTGATATGTCGAAGATCCCCTTCAGGAAGGTGGAGAAGAAGGTGACTATTCTCAACTATGAGAAGCTGGAACAGTGCGGGGTGTCGGAAAAGGATTGTCCTCAGGATGCCGTGTTCATCAATAAGCCTAAGACAATATGGGAGCAATATTCCATTGTGATCATTTTCGCCATAATCACGGTGGCTGCTCTGACAATAGTGGCGATAGTGGTTCTGTTCTTCCAGCGCCGCAAGATTGAGATCCTCGACCAGGCAAGGGAAAAGGCGATGGAATCCGACAGACTGAAGATGGCTTTCCTTGCAAATATGAGCCATGAGATCCGCACTCCACTCAATGCCATAGTAGGATTCTCACGTCTTCTCCCGAAGACAAAAGACCCGGAGAAACAAGCCCGTTTCGTAGAGACTATCAATATGAACAATGAGTTGCTGCTCAAACTTATCGGTGATGTACTCGACACTGCCAAGATTGAGTCGAATACTCTCGATATCCACAAGGAGCAGACCGACGTCAATAAGGTGCTCGAGTCGGCTGAAAGCACTGTCCGATTTAGGCTTAGGAAAGGCGTGGGACTCGTGCTGAAGTTAGGTGCCCCTGATTGTATCGTTTTCACTGATTCCGTGCGTCTGAGGCAAGTGATTGTCAACCTGCTCACTAATGCTATCAAGTTTACTGAAGCCGGTGTAATAACGTTCGGCTATGAGAAGCGGAAAGATGAACTGTATTTCTATGTCCGCGACACGGGGCAGGGGATACCTCCCGACAAAATCGATCTGCTGTTTACCCGCTTCACGAAGCTCGACAATTTTGCCCAGGGCAATGGCCTCGGGCTTTCAATCAGCAAGAGCATCGTGGAATTGGTAGGCGGAAAGATCGGTGTGGAATCTGAAGGCCTCGGTAAAGGGTCTCTATTCTGGTTTACTCTCCCTTGGCCCGGTTGATATTCTAAATGACGATGCGACACTCACGCAGGTGTCCGCCAAAAAACATACTCAATTCACCACTCTATATAAAAATTAAAAGCCATGCCCCAAAATAATAAAGAATTCTTAGCAAATCTCGCCGAAGAGCTTAAGGCTCCCATCAATGCTATTACAAGTTTCTCAAATCTGTTGTGCAGCACCGACGATCCTCTCAAAAAGCGCCGTTACGCTGCCATAATACAGTCAAACAGCAACCTTTTGCAGAGCATACTCGACGATATGCTCGCCTCCGGCTCAGAGGGTGCCCCGGTTCAGCCTGCTGAAGACCGTAGTAGGGAGACTGTGGCGTTGCCTCCGACAGAGCCGGAAGAGGGCGACGACGTGGATGTGATCAATCTATACACTTCTCCGAAAAAGGAAAGAGGGGAGAAGAAGACTCTTCTGGTGGCTGAAGACAATGAAAGCAACTATTTCCTCATCTCTTCTTTGCTCGAAGACGACTATAATCTGATCCATGCATGGAACGGACGTGAGGCTGTTGACTTGTTTGCGGAGCACCGTCCTGACCTCATTTTGATGGACATCAACATGCCTTTGATGGACGGTTACGAAGCTACGCGCAACATACGTCAGATATCGGAGACAGTGCCCGTCATTGCAGTGACGGCATACGCTTTTGCATCCGACCGCACCCGCATCATGGAGAGTGGCTTCAACAGCTATGTCTCCAAGCCCATCAACGCAGAGCGCCTGTCAGCCGAAATCGACCGCCTCCTCCCCTGACCCTCCTCTTCCCTGAAGCTCTAAGCAGTCAGCAGCCCGGATTCATAATTCCCAATTATAATAATTCTCAATTCTCAATTCTCAATTCTCAATTA
>CAMWQY010000113.1 GCA_947176355.1 uncultured Porphyromonadaceae bacterium | reverse complement strand
GTTAACCTTAAAATCTAATACCATGAAAAACTCGATGCAAAATTAGTGATTATTTCCGAAAGTATGTTGTAAAACATATAAAATTTGCTCGGATTTAACATTATTTAACTAAAATGAGGAGAAATGATGTAAAAAGGGGTATGGTTTTAATATTTCTATTTGCAGTAATTTGCACAATAGTGATTTTTACCGTAGCCTTTTGCAAGGATAAAAGTTCGGAAAGTGAGAAGACAGCTAAAGTGTCTTTGTCACCATACAACAATTGGTCAGATTCGCTGACAAATGAACGTTCCGATTGGCCGGAACTGGCGAAAATGGACCGTGAAATAGAGCGTTTCATTGGGAAATGGAATATTAAAGGAATGTCGTTGGCTGTGACGCGCAACGACTCGCTGTTATATGCCAAAGGTTATGGTTGGGCGGACGTAGAAGATCAAAAAAAGATGACTCCCCAAAATATAATGCGTCTGGCATCGGCTTCAAAACTTGTCACGGCAATTGCAATTATGCGATTGGTCGAAGATGGAAAGTTGAGGTTGAACTCCAAGGTGTTTGGTCCTGATGGAATATTGAACGACACTATTTTTACGAATGCCATTAAAGACAAACGCCTTTTCGATATCACTGTCGACCATCTTTTGCAACATAAGGGAGGCTTCGGCATGGGAGCAGGCGACCCAATGTTTAATACAAAAGACATTATCGCTGCCAAAGGCTTGTCCGGACCCCCTACAAATGAACAGTTGACCGAAATCGTGCTTGGCAGAAAAATCGCATTTACTCCCGGACAAGGATTCCGTTACTCCAATTTTGGCTATATGCTGTTGTCGTTGGTAATTGAGAGAGTGACAGGAAAAAGTTATTGGGATTATGTGACCGGTGAAGTATTGCATCCTGCAGGTTGCTATCGGTTTCGTCCCGCTACTAATTATTATGCCGACCGCTCTGAGGATGAAGTGCATTATTATGGACCTGACACTGTAGCTGTGGAGGAATTCAATGGCAGTGGTAGGATGGTGGAGCGAGTATATGGAGGTAGTAATGTCAATGGTCTTATGGGTGCCGGAGGGTGGTGCGCCTCTGCATCTGACCTTGCCCGACTTGTAGCCGCGACCGACAAATATCCTCATGTAAAGAATATAATAAGCAACGAGTCGATTGATTCATTGACAGCATACGCCAAGGAGGGGAGAGTGTCACGAGGATGGAGTGAAATTGATGAGCATGGTAAGTGGCGTCGTACCGGGACGCTTTCATCTACTCATACTTTGATTGAGAGATTTCCCAACGGTGAGTGTTGGGTGATGATTACAAACAGTGGAGTCTGGACCGGACACAACTTCTCAAAAGATATGACCCGACTTATCAGTAATCTACGACCTCGCTACTCACAATCGTTCCCTCTAAGAGACTTATGGCAATAAAAATATGTTTAATAACATGTTTTTGTGTAAAACTAATAATTATCCCTATAGGTTATATTTATAAGGTGGGCTTATCCACTTGATAATAAATAATTATAATACCATGGCTTATAAAATCGCAGAAATCGAAGGCATCGGAGATGCTTATGCCGAAAAACTACAGGCAGTAGGAATAAAGACAACTGAAGACCTTCTTAAAGAGTGCGCTACTCCGGCGGGTCGCAAGAAAGTGGCTGAAGAGACTGGAATCAGTCCTAAGCTTATCCTCAAATGGACAAATCATGCTGATCTTTTCCGTATTAAAGGCGTCGCAGGTCAATTTGCAGAGTTGCTCGAAGCCGCAGGAGTGGATACTGTAAAGGAATTCCGTCATAGAGTTGCCGCAAACCTTCATCCAAAGATGGTAGAGGTGAATGAAGCTAAGAATCTTTGCAATCGTGTCCCTTCCGTATCTGAACTCGAAAAGATGATCGAGCAAGCCAAAGAACTTGAGCCGGTAATCAAATATTGACGAATGATTTTTTACACATAATGCTTATGGACGCACGGTATGTGCGTCCTTTTTAAAATCCTGACATCTGAATGAAACTTCGCTTACTCTTAATTTCAATTCTTGTTTTTTCATCTTTATCTGTCTACTCGCTTGTCTGGTATGATGGAAAGAATCCTGTGTCTTACTACCTTCCCGATTATTGCGACCCTGTAGTGAACGTAGCTGCAAGTATGTTTGCTGATGATATGGCAGCAGTCACCGGGCAGTCGGCACATGTATCTACTCCCGGTAATGCCAAGATTCGTCTTTATCAGATTGATACTGCATCAGACTCTGAAATCACCGCTGCGCGTAAGGCTGGTATTGATGTAAAAGCTCTCAAGGGCCTCACAGATGGCTTTGCTATCAAAGTTAAAGATGGCGTAATTCATATTGCCGGGGCTAATGGCAGGGGAACTGCTTACGGACTGCTCGAACTTAGTCGTAAGGCTGGAGTCTCTCCATGGGTTTGGTGGGGCGACATAGTGCCGGCAAAGAAGGACATCCTAATGATTGAAGATGGCTTTTCCGATATGCAGGGGGCTTCTGTAGAACGTCGCGGAATTTTTATCAACGATGAAGATTGGTCGCTTAGGCCTTGGAGTCATCTTAACTTCGAACCTTCAGAAAAAACTGAAATAGGAGCAGCGACATATAGGAAAATATTCGAACTTCTTCTACGCTTGCGTGCCAATACTCTTTGGCCTGCAATGCATGAAGGCACTACCGCTTTCTTCCTTGTAGATGGGGCACAACAACAAGCTGACAGTTGCGGCATCATCATCGGAACTTCTCATTGCGAACCTATGATGCGTAATAATGTGGGCGAGTGGGATAAAGCAAAGCGAGGAGCTTTCAATTATAAGACCAACCGCGAGGAAGTGCATAAATACTGGAAGGAGCGATTGCAACAAGTGAAGGATTCCAAAGGAGGAAATATCTTCACCATTGGTATGAGAGGCATACATGACAGTTCGATGGAGGGATATAACACTACGGAAGAAAAATTTGAAGGGTTGCAGCAAGTGATCAATGACCAGCAAACCCTTATAGCCGAGAATATTGGCGATCCTTCTTTGCAGGATCAGATTTTTGTGCCATATAAAGAGGTGCTTGAGCTCTATGAAATGGGTCTCGATGTGCCGGATTATGTCACTCTGATGTGGTGTGATGACAATCACGGCTACTTGACAAGATTGAGCAATGAAAAGGAGCAAAAACGAAGAGGAGGTGGAGGTGTATATTATCATCTAAGCTATTGGGGTCAGCCTCATGATTATCTTTGGCTCACCACTACTCAGCCCGGTTTGATTTGGCATCAGATGCGTAAAGCCTACGACAATAATGTGCGTAAATTATGGATAGCAAATGTCCATGATCCAAAAGTTGCAGGATATGACTTGGAGCTTTTCCTTGATATGGCGTGGGACATTGACAGTGTAGATGCCTCGTCGCTACGCAATCACTATAAAGCTTGGCTGACACGGCAATTTGGAAAGGAAGTGGCTGAGTTGATTTTCCCTGTAATGCATGATTTCTACAAGCTTTGCGGAGAGCGGAGACCGGAATTTATGGGGTGGTCGCAAGTAGAAAAAGATAGAAATCTCTATGAGAGGCGTCTCTCGCCGGTTCGTTCTACTGAGTTTAATCCTAAAGAGTTTGGCAATGAACTTCAGCGTTATGTTGATGAATTTGATAGGGCTTCTTTTGTAGTGGATTATGCTACGAAGTTTGTAGATCCATCTCTATATGATGCCTATTTTGCAGCAATAATTTATCCCGTGTGCGCTTCTGCAGCCCATGCACGTTCGCTGCTAAAAGCGCAAGAAGCACGTTCGCTTGCATCTGGACGTAATGGTACTGTCGACAGGGCTTTGCAGGAAGAGCTCATCAAGCAAGCCTGCGCAGAGAGTCAGCGTGCTTATCAGGAAGTGCGTAAACTTACGGAATACTACAACGACGTTGTCTCTGATGGCAAATGGAAATATAGCATGGATATGAGGCCACGTGATTTGCCCGTTTTCCTTGCGCCATCCTTGCCTTTGATTCTTACAGAACAGGAGCTCCAGAAATATCCCACTCCGGATGTCGGCAATCCAAAATCTCCTGAGCCCGGTAAGACTGTGGCAGCTAATGCCGATTCATTTAGCCATGTGAAGGGAACGGCAACGCCTGTAGGGATGTTAGGTCATAGCATGAATGCAGTGGCATTGGAGAAAGGAAGTTCTCTGTCGTATGATTTTGATGTGAAAGAAGATGGGGAAGGAGTTATACGGGTAGCCGTAATCCCTACCCATCCTATAGATGGCGCCGATGTGCGCTTCAGCGTTAGTGTGGACGGAGCTAAGCCTGTAGTATACAGTTTGAAAGAGCCATTTCGTTCGGAACAATGGAAACAAAATGTAATGCGTGGTCAGGCTGTCAGAAACCTACCTGTTTCTCTTGAGTCGGGTAAGCACAATCTCGAAATTAAGGCTCTCGATGACAATATCGTCGTCGACCAATGGATGTGGGATCCAAATCCTAAGCGTTCTTTCTATCTCTTCCCGACTATTAAATAAAAATTTGCATCATACGTAAATTTTTACTAATTTCGTGTCCTCAAAAAGGAATTAATGATATGAAATCGTTACGCGAATTATTTAGGATTGGTACCGGTCCATCCTCATCACATACAATGGGGCCACGTAAGGCTGCAGAGACTTTCCGCAATCAGCATCCTGAAGCAGAAAGATTTGAAGTGACTCTATATGGTAGTCTCGCTGCTACAGGAAAAGGACACATGACGGATGTTGCTATACTCGATGAACTCTCTAAATCCGGTAAAGAGACTGAAATCTTATGGGAGCCTGAGGTTTTCCTTCCGTTTCATCCAAATGGTATGAAATTCCGTAGCCTTGACGCTGATGGCAATCAAACAGGCGAATGGACAGTCTTTAGTGTCGGTGGGGGTGCTTTAGAAGAGCCCGGTAAACCTCATACTGAGTCAGGCGAAATTTATCCGCTCAATACCATCACTGATATAATGTCGTATTGCGAACGCACAGGCCATACCTATTGGGAATACGTTGAGCAGTGCGAAGGCCCTGAAATATGGGATTATTTATTAGATGTGTGGAAGGTGATGAAAAATGCTGTGGAGCGAGGTCTCAATAAAGAAGGTCGTCTCCCCGGTCCACTCAATCTTCAGCGAAAGGCTTGTGCTTATTATGTAAAGGCAGGAGGATATAAAGACAATCTTAAAAGTCGCGGTAGGGTTTTCGCATACGCGCTTGCAGTGAGCGAGGAAAATGCATCAGGTGGTGAAATAGTGACAGCCCCGACTTGTGGGTCTTGTGGCGTGATTCCGGGTGTGCTTTACCATCTTTGGGATAGCCGTCATTTTGCTGATGCACAAATGGTGCATGCTCTTGCTACGGCTGGACTATTCGGTAATGTGGTCAAGCATAATGCTTCAATTTCCGGAGCTGACGTAGGTTGTCAGGGTGAGGTAGGTGTGGCATGTGCGATGGCGGCTGCCGCTGCCACGCAATTGTTTGGTGGAAGCCCGGCACAGATAGAATACGCGGCGGAGATGGGGCTTGAACATCATCTTGGTATGACCTGTGATCCCGTATGTGGACTCGTGCAGATTCCTTGCATCGAGCGAAATGCATACGCGGCAGCACGAGCATTGGATGCAAACATATATGCTTCATTCACTGATGGCAACCACCGTGTTTCATTTGATAAGCTTGTCACCGTTATGAAGGAGACAGGACATGACATACCATCCCTTTACAAGGAAACCGGAACCGGAGGCCTTGCCAAAGACTACGAACAAATGCATCGTAAATAATCACGATGATGAAATTTGAAGTCAACGTTTTAGGATGTGGTAGTGCTAAGCCGTCTCCGATTCACAACCCATCTTGTACTGTAGTAAATTTTCGTGAAAATCTGTTCATGATTGATTGTGGCGAAGGGGCTCAGAAGGAACTCCAGCGCCAGCGTCTTAAGCTTCCGCGTCTCAACCATATCTTTCTGACCCATCTTCACGGTGACCATGTATTTGGACTCCCGGGATTGTTGGGCACTATGGCACTTTCCGGCCTCGAAGGGGACATAACTATACATACTTTCGAAGATGGGAAAAAGATTCTTTCCTCAATATTCGATTACTTCAATCGCGGGCTTCCGATCGATGTGAAGTTTAATGTCATTCGTCCTGAAGAAGCTGTCGTGTTTGAGAATGATTCTTTACGCGTGCGAACTGTGCCTTTGCGTCATAAGATCCCGGCTGTCGGTTATGTCTTTGAAGAAAAGCCCGGTTTAAGACACATTAATCGTGAGATGTGCGATTTCCATCAAGTTCCAATGTGGGCTTTCAATAGGATAAAGGCTGGAGAAGACTTTGTCAAAGACGATGGATCGGTTGTAGCTAACGCGTTGTTGACGAAAGACCCCAGTAAGCCAAGAAGTTATGCGCATATTAGCGACACGTCGTATATTCCTGATCTTGCTGAAAAAATCAAAGGTGTAGATCTCCTTTTCCATGAGACTACCTATCTCACTCCGGATAAAGACAAAGCCAAAGAGAGAGGGCACTCCACAGCTGCAGAAGCGGCTCGTGTCGCTCTTGATGCCAATGTCGGGCGTCTTTTAGTAGGCCATTACTCGTCTCGATATAAAGATGACACTCTTTTCCTTGACGAAGCGTTGTCGGTTTTCCCAAATGTAATATTGGGAAAAGAAGGTCTGCGTATCTCTGTCTGATGACTTTTTTATTAATCTGAGGGAAAAACTTGTCAGAACAGATATTTTTTATTAATTTTGCGCAAATTATAGCGTTCAACGAAAACAACCATATCAGGATATGAAGTTAAAACGTTTTTTAGTACCATTGATGTTGCTTATTGCGCTGCCGGCTTTAGCATTAACCGATGAGCAGGTAATGTCATACATTAAGACAGAGTCTGCTACAGGAAAGTCGTATAAACAGATTGCGAGCGAACTTATGAGTCAGGGGGTGTCGGTCGACCAGCTTCGTCGTATTCGCACACAAGTACAAGAAGAAAATAACACTCAAGTCAACGCTACTACCGGTCGGGCTTTGCAGACAAGACTTCGCGATAAGGAGACTGAAAGCGAAGAAGACAACTATGCAGTTGAAGATGTCGATGAGACCACTGCCGTAAGAAAATCAATTTACGGTCATGATATATTCAATTCCCGGGCACTGACTTTTGAACCGAATTCAAACATGGCTACTCCCAAGAATTATCGCCTGGGTCCCGGTGATGAAGTGATTATCGACATTTGGGGTGTAAGTGAAGACAATATTCGCCAGCAGATATCTCCGGACGGTCGAATTATGATCTCTCAGCTTGGCCCTGTATATCTTAACGGACTTACAGTGGACGAAGCCAACAAACAGCTGAAAAACATTTTCGCTAAAAAATATTCAGGGGTGGGAAGTGACACGGATATCAACCTTACACTCGGGCAGATCCGTTCTATTCAGATAGATGTGCTCGGCGAAGTGGTGAGACCCGGTACATACAGAATCTCTCCCTTCTCAAACGCTTTCCACGCTCTTTATAATGCCGGTGGTATCAACGACATTGGTTCAGTGCGTAATATAGATATATATCGCAATGGCAAGAAGGTGTCTTCCATTGATGTCTATGATTTCCTGTTTAAAGGTAAAGATGTCGGAAATGTGCGTTTGCAAGAAGGAGACGTAATCAAAGTGCCTCCTTACAACGAACTTGTGCATATCGAAGGCAATGTAAAACGCCCGATGTTCTATGAGCTAAAGAATAATGAGAGCCTTGCAAAACTTATTGAATTTGCCGGTGGTTTCACTGGCGATGCATACAGTGATGTGGTTCGCGTGCTGCGCCTCAATGGCCTCGATAAGGAGCTAAATACGGTGGAAAGCGGTGATTATTCTACATACTTGCTCAAGGATGGCGACGTGGTCTCCATTGGCACTGTAACGGATGAATTTTCTAATAAGGTGGAAATCGGTGGTTCGGTTTATCGTCCCGGTACATACGCCATCAGTGATAATGTCCGCACTCTTCGTCAGTTGATTCAGACAGCAGAAGGCCTCACGGATGATGCTTATCTCGGAAGAGCTCTTATGTATCGCGAAAAACCCGACCGTTCACTCGAAGTGCTGTCGATCAATCTTGGCGATATCATGAACGGAACTGCAGCCGATATCGAACTTCGTAAAAATGACATCATAAACA
>CAMWQY010000112.1 GCA_947176355.1 uncultured Porphyromonadaceae bacterium | reverse complement strand
TAAGCTCCCTGTCAGCAGCTGCTTGGCCCGGCATGCCGATGCCCAAGCTCCATGTAGAAGGCCGCTGGCTTATGGATGAAAATGGCAACAAAGTCAATCTTCACGGTTTTGGCCAGACCTACAGCCCATGGTTCAATGAAATGGGCTCCAAGTGGAACAACTACGACGTAGAAGAATGCCTTAAATACAACAAGGGCATTATTGACGGCATTATGGATGCCGGCTGGAAAATGACCTATATCCGTATGCACATGGACCCGTACTGGAGCAACACTCCCGGTGTGCATACAGACGGTGAGGGTGATATCTCTGCATTCGATATCAGCCGTTTCTATAAGTATCTTAGCCAGGTGTTTGTGCCTATGGCAGAATATGCAATTTCGAAAGGTCTTTATGTAGTCATGCGTCCACCGGGTGTTTGTCCCGAGAAAATTGAGGTAGGTGGTGAATATCATCAATACCTTAAAAAGGTTTGGAGATATGTGTCTACATTGAGATCCCTCAAAAATAACCCCTACGTAATGTTTGAGCTCGCTAACGAGCCTGTACAGATAAAAGGCACTGACGGCAATTATGGCGCAGGATCAGACGCTTGCAACGAGGCACTCACTCAGTTCTTTCAGGAGATCGTAGACATCATGCGTGGTAACGGTTGTGAGAACATTCTGTGGATTCCCGGTACTGCTTATCAGTCACAGTATGCGGGTTTTGCTAAATATCCTATCAAGGGTAGCAATATTGGCTATGCAGTCCATGTCTATCCCGGTTGGTATGGCAGTGACGCCATCGAACCGAGCCATGAGCTTGGTGGTAACTATGGCGGCGGATACGATTCCTTCGCAGCAGGATGGAAAAATCAGATCGAGCCCTGCGCCGCAATCGCTCCTATATTAGTAACTGAAATGGACTGGCTTCCTAAGAAGTATGAGGCTTCTTGGGGCAAAAGTATCACAGGCAAGATGCTTGGTGCCGGTTTTGGCGCCAACTTCAAACTCCTTGCCGACAGAACCGGAAACGTCAGCTGGATGATCTTTACAGGTCCGGAACATCTTGCACGCTTCACCGGAAAGGCAGGTAGCGAAGGAAATTATAATATGTATAACGATCCGGAAGGATGTATTTGGTCAACTTACCACTGGTATCAGGAATATGCCGGTTTTGAAATGCCTGAGGTTAAGAACGTAGGTCTATATTTCTCTCCGCGTGGTATCGAAACTTCTGATGAGACTGTCATACTGACCGGCAGCTCAAAAGGGGCAGCCCTTATTGCAGACCGTGGATTAGGATTTGACTTCAATGTAAACGGAGATATTGAAGTGAGCATAGCCGATCCTGATATCTTAAGCTGGGACAACGGTTCTTTCACAGCTCTTCGTCCAGGCACCACTACATGTGAAGTCTCTTACACGATCGATGGCAAGAGTGACACAAAATCCTTGAAATTCGTCTCTACTCCATTCCCATTGCTCAACGGATATTTCAATCCTTCTATTTGGGAAAACGGCACATTCAATGAGGAGACCGGCGAAATCACAACGGGTCAGTATGGCTTTGCCGGTTGGAAATACGGCAGTGGACTTGACCTTTCCGAATATAATTATCTCATCTGCGAGGTTGAGAATCCGGGAGGTGGACTTTCTCTCCGTCTGTTTGACAAGGACAATTACTGGACCGATCCTTATATGATAGATTTCGGTGGTAAATCAAGGGTAGTGGTCGATCTTAAGAATATGAAATCCAATGATAATAGAAAAGTAGATCCATCACACATCTATATTGTTGGATTCTGGACGTATGGTGGTCACAAATTTAAGGTGAAGAATATCTTCCCATCCAACGACCCCGATGCAACAGCAGTTGAGTCAATCGCCGCCGAATCAGATGCCAATGCACCTGTCTATAACCTCCAAGGCATTCGAGTAGCATCTTCCATCTCCGAAGTCACCGCCCCCGGCATCTACATCGTAAACGGCAAAAAAATCCTCAAAAAATTCTAACCGATAACGCTTTCCGAGTCAAACAACGTAATAGAGCATGCTCCGCATGCGCCCCCCCAAGTCAAAATGCAACATAGAGTGCGGATAAAATAGTATCTATTTGCCAATAAATGGCGCATGCGGAGCATGCTCTATTACGTTCCCCCACCAAGTCAAACAACCTTAGAGTCCCCAAAGCCCCTATAACACCTCGAAAAATTATGAAATTCCTAAAATCCACACTCTTAGGCCTCGCAGTAATGACGACAGCCATTAGCGCAGTCGCTCAAGAACCGGACCCCAACTTCCACATATACCTCTGCTACGGCCAGTCAAACATGGAAGGAAATGCCCTCGTCGAGACAATCGACAAGAAAGATATTCCCTCCCGCTTCAAGATGATGCCCGCTGTAAACTACAATAATCCTAAAAGAACGATGGGAGAGTGGTATGAAGCCATGCCACCACTTTGTCGCGAATACACCGGTCTGACACCTGCCGATTGGTTCGGGCGTACTATGGTAGAGAACCTTCCGGAAGAAGTAAAAGTAGGCGTTATAAATGTAGCGGTTGGAGGAGCCCCCATTGAAGACCTTGACAAGAACATCGACCTTGCCGCTTTGGAAAAGAAAGACGGCTGGTATAGAAACTATATGAAGGAATACGATAATTCACCTTATAATCGCCTGCTCGAATGCGCCAAAAAAGCACAGAAAGATGGCGTAATCAAAGGTATCCTTCTTCATCAAGGGGAATCCAACAACTGCCAGGAGGCATGGTGTGGCAAAGTGAAGAAAGTATATGATGACCTCCTTGCCGATCTTGGTCTCGAACCCAACTCCATTCCTCTGCTCGTTGGAGAGACTGTAAGGTCTGAGATGGGTGGCTACTGTGGTGGACACAATTCAGTGATCGCAAAACTTCCAAAGACTATCCCGACAGCAAAGGTGGTTTCTTCTGCCAATCTCGAACAAAAAGGTGATGGCTTGCATTTCACGGCTCATGCCTACCGCGTGCTTGGTTGCCGCTATGCAACTGCTATGCTCGAGACAATGGGTATAACTGATCCGAAAGTGTCTTATTCTGAAGAAATTCCCGAAGTGCCACATCCTGATCCTGCTGAAGGTGATTTCGTATTTGATCTCAATACATTCAATCCCACAATCTGGGAGAAGGGTACATTCGACGTGGGAACAGGTGTCTTCGTAGCCGGTATGTATGGCTTCGGAGGATGGGAATACAATCCTCCCATTGACTTGTCAGGCTATAAATATCTGGTGGCAGAGCTTAACCAACCTGAAACGAATGGTTTGGAACTTCGTGTCTTTGACACCGCAAGCTACTGGGAAGAGCCTTATAGCGCGAAATTTGGTGGAGGTGTCATTGTGGTCAGCGAACTTGATGGGATGATGAAGAATCTTCCTTCCGGAATAACTCCACTAAATACATCAGAAGTATACCGTGTCGGTTTCTGGTGTTATGGCAATTCCCCGATCCACATCAAGCATGTTTTTGCCACCAACAATAACCCATACGAATCGGTAAATATAGTCGACACCCCCTCTTCAAATTCTGAAGTCTACAACCTTCAGGGCATGAAAGTGGCGTCATCCATTTCGGAAATTACTGACTCCGGGATATATATATCAGATGGTAAAAAAATAAGGATTCGTTGAATAAGAGCATTAGAATACGAAAAAATAAAGAAAAGACACATTTTATAAAACTCAATTCAAATTTTTTCCTTAATTTTACCCCACGAAGTCAGACAACGTAGCAAAGCATGCTCCGCATGCGCCTCACCGAGTCATACAACGTAATAAAGCATGCTCCGCATGCGCCCCACCAAGTCAGACAACGTAATAGAGCATGCTCCGCATGCGCCCCACCAAGTCAAAATGCAACATAGAGTGCGGATAAAAAGTATCTATTTGCCAATAAATGGCGCATGCGGAGCATGCTCTATTACGTTCCCCCACTAAGTCAAATAACCCTCTAAAATGAATATGAAAATCCTAAAACCCACACTCTTAGGTATCGCAGTAGCGGCAACCGCCATTACAGCCTTCGCTCAAGACCCTAACTTCCATATTTATCTTTGCCTCGGGCAGTCGAATATGGAAGGCAATGCCCGTGTTGAGGCCATCGACATGAAAAATGTACCGGAACGCTTCAAGGTAATGTCTGCAGTAGACTACAACAACCCTAAGCGTACGAAAGGAGAGTGGTATGTAGCAGTCCCTCCATTGGTGAGAGAGAACACCGGACTTACCCCTGCCGACTATTTCGGTCGCACTATGGTAGATAATCTACCTGAGAATGTCACTGTCGGTGTTGTCCCTGTAGCAGTAGGTGGATGCAAGATTGAGCATCTCAGCAAAGATTATGATCCGGCTACAGTCACTTCCGAAGCTGATTGGTTTCAGGGTTTCATGAAAGCATACGATAACAAACCCTACGATCGTCTTGTAGAGTGTGCGAAAAAAGCTCAGAAAGATGGAGTGATTAAGGGTATACTTCTGCATCAAGGTGAGTCAAATACCGGCGACAAAGAGTGGCCCGTAAAGGTAAAGAAAGTCTACGATAATCTTCTTGCAGATCTCGGACTGGAGCCAAATTCTATTCCATTGCTCGCAGGAGAAGTGGTTTCTTCTGAAAAGGGTGGAGTCTGTGGCAGCCACAATGCTATCATCGCGACTCTTCCTGAAGTGATACCGACAGCTCATGTCATTTCTTCTGCCAATCTTCCCCAGCGCGGAGACGGACTGCATTTCACAGCCTACGCCTATCGCGAACTCGGTAGCCGCTACGCTAAGGAGATGCTAAATATTATGGGTGTCAAAGATCCCGTGCTCAATTATTCAGCAGAGGCTAATTTCAAACCGGATACATACGAACTTACAAGTCCGGATGGAAAGACCGTAGTGACAGTCACCGACAACGGTATGAATCTGACATATAGCGTAGCATACAATGGAAAGCAGTTCCTTCTCCCGTCGCCTCTCGGTCTTCAGACCAATATCGGCGATTTCACCTCAGGTCTTGATATCACTTCTGCTTCCGGAGTAAAACAGGTGACTGATTCATATTCACTTTCAAATATCAAGAAAAGCAAGGTGGATTATGTGGCAAACGAAGAAACCTTCACAGTATCACAAGCCGGTGCCCCCGTCTTTGAGGTGCAGATGCGTGTAAGTGATAATAATGTCGCATTCCGCTATAAACTTCTTCCTAAAGGTGAGACTCTTGCCTCTGTAGTGGATAGTGAGCTGACAGGTTTCAATTTCCCGGATGGTACCACCACATTCCTTTGCCCCCAGATGCAGCCTATGACAGGCTTCGCACGTACTGCTCCAAGCTATGAGACCAACTATGATCTTGACGACCGGATGGGTAAGAACGGTTGGGGCAACGGTTACACTTTCCCTTGTCTCTTCAAAAACGGTGACAATGGGTGGACTCTTATTTCTGAAACCGGAATTGCCGGCAACTATTGTGCTTCTCATCTTGCCAACAAGAAGGACGGCGACTACACTATAGCGTATCCGATGCAAGCTGAAAACAATGGTTTTGGATCTACAAGTGCTCAGATTGCACTCCCGGGATTCACTCCCTGGCGTACAATCACAGTGGGCTCAGATCTTGCTCCTATCGTCGAGACTACCATTCCGTTCGACTTGGTGGAGCAGATTTATAAGCCTTCAAAAGATTATGATTACGGCAAAGGAAGCTGGAGCTGGATCATAAAGATGGATCCAAGTTGCAATTTCGAAGAGCAGAAGAAATATATAGATTTTTCAGCAGCTATGGGCTGGGAATCTGTGCTGGTTGATGCCCTTTGGGATACTCAGATTGGATATGAGGGTATAGAGAAACTCGCTAAATATGGAAAAGAGAAGGGTGTTGACCTGTATCTGTGGTATAACTCTAACGGCGCATGGAATGATGCTCCTCAGGGTCCGCGTGGCGTGATGAGCGACATCGTAAATCGTCGCAAAGACATGAAGTGGATGCAGGAAAACGGTATCAGGGGTATAAAGGTCGACTTCTTTGGAGGCGACAAACAGGAGACAATGCGTCTCTACCATGACATCCTTGCAGATGCCAATGACCATGGCATACTTGTGATATTCCACGGTTGTACTCTTCCAAGAGGTTGGGACCGCATGTATCCTAACTTCGCGGCTGCAGAGGCTGTGCTTGCAAGCGAGAACCTTCATTTCTCCCAAGGTATGTGTGATGCAGAAGCCAAGAATGCATGTATCCACCCATTCGTTCGCAATACTGTCGGTAGTATGGACTTTGGTGGAAGCACCCTCAATAAGTATTATTCAGCTGATAATAAACGTGGCTCAAAGCGCATGACAAGCGACGTCTTTGCCCTTGCCACTGCTGTCCTTTTCCAAAGCCCCGTGCAACACTTCGCCATGGCTCCCAATAATCTTAAAGATGCACCCGCTTGGGCAGTAGACTTTATGAAGAATGTGCCCACTACATGGGATGAAGTGAAGTTCATCGACGGATATCCGGGCAAATATTTGGTAATGGCACGCAAGAGTGGCGACAACTGGTATGTGGCCGCCATTAATGCAGAAGAAGCACCGCTGAATACCGAAATCGAACTTCCCGGCTATCAGAAAGGAAAAGATGTGTCGATGTACAGCGACGACAAAAACCTAAACGGCTCCCTCAAGACCGTCAAGGCAGACAAGAAAGGC
The DNA here is from genome assembly GCA_947176355.1 of uncultured Porphyromonadaceae bacterium. GTDB lineage: Bacteria > Bacteroidota > Bacteroidia > Bacteroidales > Muribaculaceae > Lepagella. The sequence continues at coordinate 1,509 of CAMWQY010000112.1, read as the reverse complement.
AAAGTCAAGCTCTCCGTCCCCAAAAACGGCGCCACCCTCCTCGTCTACTAAATCCTTTAATAATTCAAACTAACCCAATAACCCAAAAAATGGAACCCATCCGCACCGGAAACAACCTCGAATCCAAAGGATTCTACAAGGTCTCAATGCTAAAGTGCATTGGCTTCGGTTCAGGCGACCTTGCCCAGAACCTCATCTACCAGACCATAAGCATGTATCTGCTTTTCTTCTACACGAATGTCTACGGTCTTGACCCCGCAGTGGCTGCCGTAATGTTTCTGATTGTCAGAATCATCGACGTTATTTGGGATCCATTGGTAGGCACCTTCGTAGATAAGCATGAGCCAAAACTCGGTAAATATCGTTCATACCTTATCTTAGGTGGCATCCCATTGACAGGTTTCGCTATCCTTTGCTTCTGGAATGGATTTTCCGGCTCTCTCCTTTATGCTTATATCACATACGTAGGCCTTTCAATGTGCTATACTCTTGTCAATGTCCCATACGGAGCTCTCAATGCTTCTCTGACAAGAGACACTGCAGAGATCACAAAACTCACTTCTGTACGTATGTTCATGGCAAACGTCGGTGGTCTTGCCGTCGGTATGGGTATTCCAATCGTTCTCAAGCTTTTCGATCCATCCGAGACTGAAGACATGTCTACACATGACTCAGCATGGCTCGCTACTATGACTATCTATGGTCTCATCGGGCTTGCCCTTCTTTTCTTCTGTTTCTTCCAGTGCAAGGAGAAAGTGGTAATGGATAAAGCAGAGACTGAAAATGTGAAGGTATCAGACCTATGGATGGAGTTCGTGCACAACAGACCTCTCCGTGTACTTGCTTTCTTCTTTATCACTGCGTTCGGAATGATGGCAATAGCCAACTCTGCAGGTGCCTATTATATAAACTACAATATGCACGGTAACGCCGGTGAACTTTCCATATTCATGGGTCTTGGTTCTATCCCAGCCTTCATTTTTATGCCTTTGATTCCATCGATCAAGAAGAAGGTAGGAAAGAAAGGTATGTTCAATATCTTCCTTGTTACTGCCATCGTCGGTATGACACTGCTTTATATCGTGACTGTAGTGCCATTCCTCAAGCATATATGGCTTGTATACATTGCTCAGTTTATCAAGTCTACCGGTGTCATAGTTGCCACAGGATATATGTGGGCTCTTGTCCCTGAGGTCATCTCCTACGGTGAATATACCCACGGACGACGCATTTCAGGCATTGTGAATGCCCTTACAGGCATTTTCTACAAAGCAGGTATGGCACTTGGAGGAGTGGTCCCGGGTCTTGTGTTGTCATTTGTAGGTTTCAATAGCGAGGCAGCGGAGCAGACGGTATTGGCTCAGCAAGGTATCCTCTGGCTTGTGGCTATAATCCCCGCAATCCTCCTGATCCTCGCCATGTTCATCATCTCTCGCTATGAACTTAGCGACGAACGCATCGACGAAATCAACCGCGCCATCGAATCCCGCCACCACAAGTAATCAACGT
>CAMWQY010000111.1 GCA_947176355.1 uncultured Porphyromonadaceae bacterium | reverse complement strand
CTTGACAATATTACAAACGCATACAAGGAAAATTCTCCGGAATTTATCTATTTCGTTACGCTTTACAACATCTTCAGCGAGTTCCTTGAAGATATATCAGAAGATGTATTGCCTAATGAGGCAACCGGCTTCAAGTCAAGCGTAATCTGGAATAAACTATACAATTTCCAACGTGACGCAGCTCTCGCTATCATTAATAAGTTGGAAAAGTATAACGGGTGCATACTTGCCGACTCCGTAGGTCTCGGCAAAACATTTACAGCACTTTCAGTCATCAAATATTACGAGAACCGCAATAAGTCTGTTCTTGTTCTTTGCCCGAAGAAACTTCACGACAACTGGGTTACTTACCGTTCCAACTATAAGAATAATCCCCTTGTCGCTGACCGCCTGCGATATGACATACTCTATCATACCGACCTCTCGCGTCAGTCAGGGCAAAGTAACGGTCTCGATCTTGAACATATAAACTGGGGTAACTATGACCTCGTTGTCATTGACGAGAGCCACAACTTCCGCAACGGTGGCAAAGTCACCACAGATGAGAATGACGAAAATCCCCGTGAGAACCGCTATCTCCAGTTGATGAACAAGGTAATCCGTGCCGGAGTCAAGACTAAGGTACTGATGTTGTCGGCTACTCCTGTCAACAACCGCTTCAACGACTTGCGCAACCAGCTCGCGCTTGCCTACGAAGGCGACAGTTCTCAGATGGATGCAAAGTTGAAGACCACAAGTTCGCTTGACGATATTTTCCGACAGGCTCAGACGGCTTTCAACAAGTGGTCGAAATATCCTGCAGAGCAACGTACCACCAGCACACTATTAGAGATGCTGAACTTCGACTTTTTTGAAGTTCTTGATAGCGTCACCATAGCCCGTAGCCGAAGGCATATCGAGCAGTATTATGACACTTCTGACATAGGTAAATTTCCGGAGCGTCTTAAACCTCTTTCAAAGGTTCCCAAACTCACAGACCTTTCAAAGACAGTCGACTTCAACGATATTTTTGTCAGTGTAAGTGAGCTGAACCTTGCTATCTATACTCCCTCCGACTTTATTCTTCCGAGTAAACTGGATAAGTACACCGAACCCCGTGAAGACGGACGTTTCGGTAATCTTTCACGTGCCGGACGTGAGCGCGGTATCCGTCAGCTTATGAGTATCAATCTACTCAAACGTCTTGAAAGTTCCGTTAATTCTTTCCGTCTTACCCTTGAAAGAATCCGGAAATATATTGCCACTACAATAGAGGCAATAGACGCCCTTGCAGCACGTCATGAGGCTTCAATGGTATGTGATTATGATTTTTCATACGGTCTTGACTTCGACGAGCGTGAGGATTCGGTTTTCATAGGCAATAAGAAAACCAAGATTGACTTGGAGGATATGGACTACATCCAATGGCGGGTGTATCTTTCCAAAGACCTTGACAATCTTAATACCCTCCTTTTCATGCTCAGCGATATCACATCCGAGCATGACAGTAAGTTGCAGATGCTAATTGATGTAATCCGCAAAAAGTTTGCCAATCCCATAAACGGAGATAACCGCAAAATCATTGTCTTTACTGCATTTTCCGATACGGCGCAGTATATCTACGAAAATATTGCTCCTCTCATCAAGGAACGGACAGGGCTTAACACAGCGCTTATCTCAGGTGATGTAGAAGCTCGTTCTACATTGAAACTGCGTGAAAAACTTGACTTCAATAAAGTGCTCACTTTGTTCTCGCCTGTATCGAAAGACCGCGCCACGCTATATCCAAATCTCAATGAGGAGATCGATGTGCTTATAGCTACCGACTGCATTTCCGAAGGTCAGAACTTGCAAGACTGTGACTATCTGATTAACTACGATATTCACTGGAACCCTGTGCGTATCATTCAGCGATTCGGACGTATCGACCGTATAGGCTCGCAAAACGATAAAATTCAGCTTGTCAATTTCTGGCCGGATATGGATCTTGACGATTACATCGACCTTAAAGGACGAGTTGAAGCGCGAATGAAAGTATCTGTCCTCACTGCTACTGGTGATGATAATCCACTTTCAGTAGAGGAACAAGGCGATCTTAAATATCGCCGCGACCAGTTGGAACGACTAAAGGAGGAAGTCGTCGATATTGAGGAGATGAATACGGGCGTATCTATCATGGACTTAGGACTGAATGAATTCCGCCTTGACCTTCTCGAATATATGCGTAGCGGTATTGACATAGAACATACTCCGATGGGGCTTCATGCCATTACCCCCACAAGTAAGGATGCTCCCCATGGCGTGATTTTCGTATTGAAGAACTGCAACAACGATATCAATATCGACCGTAAGAACCGCCTCCATCCGTTCTATATGGTCTACATATCACAAGACTCCGAGGTTATAGTCAATCATCTTGATCCGAAAGGGATGCTCGACCGTATGCGTCAGTTATGTCGTGGTAAGTCAGAGCCGATAGCTGATTTGTGCCGTAAGTTTAACGCCGAGACACGTGACGGACAACGAATGGGCACCTATTCAAGATTGCTTGGCGACGCTATATCTTCGCTTATAGCGACAAAAGAAACCACTGACCTTTTCTCATTCCTTGATGGCGACAGCGGTTCTCTTTTCGGTAACGAAGTAAAAGGTCTTGATGATTTTGAATTAATCTGCTTTTTAATTGTACGTTAACTATGATGCCTATAAAATCAAATCAAGCGATTTCTGACACTTTTGTAAATGATATTAAGTCAATAATTGATTATGGACGTCGGCAGGCATATAAAGCCGTTGGAAAATCTCAAATTGAGACTTATTGGAAGATTGGTCAGCGAATAGTTGAAGAAGAACAGAATGGAGAAGAACGCGCCCAATATGGGAAACATCTTCTCGTTCAGTTGTCAGAAAAACTGCTGGCTGATTATGGAACATCATATAGTGATCGAAACTTAAGAAGTTATCGTCAATTCTATCTGTCGTTCAAGAATATAGAGATTTGGAACGAGCTCGTTCCAAATCTAACATGGACCCATATTCGTAAAGTTCTTCCGGTTAACAACGATGAAGCTCGGATTTGGTATTTAACACAGGCCTCGCAATGTATGTGGAGTACAGAAACCCTTGGACGTAATATATCCTCACAGTATTATGAACGTCGCCTTGCTCACCAAAGGGAAAATCCTGACAAAAAACATGGGATTGCAATCGCTCCTTACACTGAAAAAGACCCAATGGAATACATAAAGAATCCCACTATCGCTGAGTTTATGGGGTTTAGGCGTGAAACAAAATACAGTGAGTCTCAATTAGAACAAGCTCTAATTGATAATCTCGAGAAATTTATTCTTGAGCTTGGACGAGGCTTCGCATTCGTTGAGCGCCAGCAACATATAGCATCAGATCTTGATGATTTCTACATTGACCTTGTCTTCTATAATTTCCGTATGAAAAGGTTTGTGATTTTTGAGATCAAGACACATGAGATGACTCATGCGGATGTCGGTCAACTAGATATGTACGTACGCATGTATGATGATCTGGTAAAGGCTGAAGATGACAATCCAACTATCGGAGTGCTTTTATGTACTGATACCAGCTCAACAATTGCCCGTTATTCTGTGCTTAACGAGAGCAATCAGCTTTTTGCCGCCAAGTACATGACATATATGCCAACTGAGGAGGAGTTGCGCCAGGAGATTGAGAGACAGAAGCAATTCTTTCTTGATCATCATAAAAACGACTGATATGTTAGGACTGCCACAGACAACAGAAGTTAAGCGATCGCTTCCAAAGGCGCAGCTCTTTAAGCGGTTTGACTGGTCTGCATCGCAACGAGAGCGTTTCGATGCGGAAGTGTCGCGTCTTGACTTTGTGAATTGGATTTCGCCTCGAACACTACCGGCTATCGCTGTTGGCAACGATATCAGAGAAATCTTTGTGGTTGAGGTATCTCTCAAATGCCGCGACTTTGACACAAAGGTAATCACACTCCTTGCCAAGTATATCCCTCAGCGCATTGTCTATCTACTACGCTACAAGGACGAGGCAATGCTTGCTGCTTATCACACCCAACTATTTTCCACGCCTTGGCGAGCGATTGATGACATTATCCTTCCACTATCAGGACTCAACCTTGATGCCGTTTGGGAAAACATGGTTTCCTCAATCGGTCAGTTCTCTGTAGAGGAAGACAAGTCACTCTCCGAGCAAATCAAGGTGGACGAGGAACGCGCCAAACTTGAACGACAGATTGCTACGTTGGAGCGTCAGATGAATGCCACGAAGCAACCGCGCCGCAAGCGGGAATTATTTATTGAGCTCCAGAAGCTGAGACAAAAACTTGATTGAGAATCAATATATTTCCATACATACGTTGCGACGCACGGCTCGTGCGTCCGAAGTTGGCATTTCATAAAAAATCCATTAAAACTTTGCCAAATAAAAATAAATAATTAACTTTGCATTAGAACCCCTAGATATGCGGTACCTCAGCAGAGGAATCCTGCCGGGTATTGGGAGGTTCGTTTACATACGAAAGGCGTTTACTGCGCTAAATTCTTGGCTATTCGGAACCTGAGAAATTTTGAATTTGCAACCAAGGATGTAGCAATAGTAGATGCCCTGTGGGTGCGTCTATGTACTACCTGCTCATTTCATTCAGAAATGAGTAGGATTTATTACATATACATACTTCGCGGGGTTCCTCTACCATTGCTCGTTCTGTTGCAATGGCAATCTCAGGGCCTCGAATAGCGGAATGAGCAGTGAGAGGCTCCCCTTTTCGTTATTATTCCCCATAAAGAAGAGCCATTTTGGAGTCGATGGCTGTGAAAGCGAATGACCCATTATGGAAAGACTAAGAATGAAAAGCTCGGATATGTCGGACAGTAATGTGGATAAAATAGCAGCATTATTCCCACATTGTGTCACAGAGCGAATAGGAAAAAATGGGAAACCTGGACTTGCCATTGACTTTGACAAACTCCGTACTGAGTTGTCGAAGGAAGTGCTCGACGATAGCGAGGAACGTTATCAATTCACATGGCCCGATAAACGATCGGCTTCACGTCTTGCCAATATACCAACGAATAAGACACTCAGACCAGATGTCAAGTCTTCCGTAGATTTCTGGAATACCGAAAATCTCTACATAGAGGGTGATAACCTTGATGTGCTGAAAGTTCTTCGGGAGAACTATCTTGGCAAAATCAAAATGATTTACATAGACCCTCCGTATAACACTGGTAACGACTTTGTGTATAACGATGATTTTGCCATTAGTCAAAATGAATTTTATGAACGGTCTGGATTTGTTGATGAAGAAGGGAATCGTGTACTTGACCCAATTCAACGCAATACCGAAAGCAATGGGCGCTTCCACACGGACTGGCTTAATATGATATATCCGCGTCTTAAAGTTGCCCGCGACTTGCTTTCTAAGGATGGGATCATTTATATTTCTATAAATGATTGTGAAATAAATAATCTATCTAAAGTGTGTGATGAAATTTTCGGTGCTAACAATAATTTAGTTAACGCCATTTGGGTTAATGGTAGAACTTCAGCTGCCCACTTTACTCACGCACATGAATATATCTTAGCTTATGCTAAAGATATTCAGTCCTTACCTCTTTTCAAATATAAAGGGAAAGATGAAATAATTTCTGATAGAACTATTAAGAAGCCCGGAACCAAGAACCCCTTATCAATAATTGATTTCCCTGCTGGAATTGATTTTGAGTGCGAGGATAAAGTTTTCCCCAAAAATTTTGGCAGCAGTGAACCTGTAGAAATTGTAGAGGGTACTTTAGAGTGTAAAAATCGTAAATCTCTTTATCCCGTGTCAATTAAAGCAGCTTGGGCTATGGCTGATATGATAAAAGATTGGCTAAAAGGTAAAGATGTAATTGACCAAAAAGGTCAAAAGGTATTACGCTTTTTCTTTAAGGAGAACGGTGTCCTACAGTACGAAAAATCAAAAGCAACAATACACCCAAATTCGGTTATTACAGAACTGTCTACAAAAAAAGGGAGTTCTGAAGTTGACTCATTAGTGGGTAGCGGATGTTTTTCCTTCCCTAAACCAACAGATCTTATCAAATCACTTATACTCAACGTTGAATCAAACGATATAATTCTTGACTTCTTCAGCGGTAGCGCAACGACTGCACATGCAGTAATGAAACTCAATGCTGAGGACGGAGGTAAGCGCAAGTTCATTATGGTGCAACTTCCCGAGGTTACTGATGAAAAGAGTGAAGCGCGTAAAGCTGGATACGAAAATATTTGTCAAATTGGAGAGGAGCGAATACGCCGTGCAGGAAAGAAAATAAAGGAGGAAGCCGGTATTCAAGGACAAGACCTTGACATCGGTTTCCGTGTCCTCAAACTTGACTCGTCGAATATGGAGGATGTGTTCTACACACCGGAGGACTTCGATGAAAAACATCTCTTCAACTACGTTGATAATGTCAAGCCCGACCGCACTCCGCTTGACCTCCTTTTCCAAGTCATGCCGGAACTTGACATTGAATTGTCGGCAAAGATTGAAGAAAAAGAAGTCAATGGTAAAAAGGTATTCTTCGTTGATGGCACTTATCTAATCGCGACTTTCGATACCGACGTGAACGAGTCAACTGTTACGGAGATTGCCAAGATGAGGCCGCAATACTTCGTAATGCGTGATGCCTCGGCAGCCAATGATAATGTTCTTGACAACTTCGAGCAAATCTTCAAGCATTATTCACCCGACACTATCCGTAAAATTCTGTAAGTCCATGAAGTTCAAGTTTAAGATACAGGGTTATCAGACTGATGCAGTAGGAAACACGACTAACATATTTGTCGGGCAGCCCAACCGTGACCCTTCGAAATATCGTAGAGATCTCGGAAAACGAGTTTCAGGAGTGATTCGCTTTGATGGTGATGATGACGGCTACCGTAATGCTGACGTGGAGCTTTCGTCCAAGCAGTTGCTTGAAAATCTCCACTCCGTTCAGACTCTGGCAGGTGTACCACTTTCAAAATCTCTAAGTAAGATTGATGGAATGGGAGCAGTCAACCTTGATGTGGAGATGGAAACCGGCACCGGTAAGACCTATGTCTATATCAAGACGATGTTTGAGCTTAACAAGCTCTATGGTTGGTCCAAGTTCATTATTGTTGTGCCGAGTATCGCCATACGTGAGGGTGTCGCAAAATCTTTCCGTATGCTGGAGGAACACTTCATGGAGCAGTACGGAAAAAAAGCGCGTTGGTTTGTCTACAACAGCTCAAACCTCAATCAGCTCGACCAGTTCTCGCAGGATGCAGGTCTGAACGTGATGATCATTAACACTCAAGCTTTCGCAGCTTCACTCAAAGAAGGTGGACGCTCAAAGGAGAGCCGTATCATTTACTCCAAACGCGATGAGTTTGCCTCTCGCCGTCCTATTGACGTGGTTGCCGCCAACCGCCCGATAATCATAATGGACGAACCTCAGAAGATGGAGGGAGCAGCAACGCAGGCGGCACTCAAAAAATTCAATCCGCTTTTCGTGTTGAATTACTCCGCGACTCATCGAACCAAACACGATACTGTATATGCTTTGGACGCCTTAGACGCATACCGAGAACGACTTGTGAAGCGCATAAAGGTGATAGGCTTCGAGATGAAGAACCTACGAGGAACCAGCGGCTATATGTATCTTGACAACATTATCCTTTCACCCAATAAGCCACCGATGGCACGTATCTCAATCGAAGTGAAAAGTGCATCCGGAGAGCCACGTCGCCTGTTCAAGACTCTGGGTGTGGGAGATTCCCTATTTGTCGAGTCAAAGGAACTGGAACAATACCGGGGCTTCGATATTGTCGAGATTTTTCCCGGCTCAGCTATGCAACCGACGGCATACGTCACTTTCACCAATGGCGTGACACTCCACAAAGGTGAGGTCGTAGGTGATCAGAATCTTCTGCATCTTCAGCGCGTCCAGATACGCGAGACAATAAAGGCTCACTTCGAGAAAGAGCGTCAGCTCTTTAAGAAAGGGATAAAGTGCCTTTCGCTTTTCTTCATTGATGAAGTGGCTAAATATCGTCAGTACGATGAGAACGGCGAACCAGTCAAAGGTATCTTCCAAACCATCTTTGAGGAAGAATATGCTCGTCTTGTCAATGAGGAGTTCCATATCTGGGATGAGGACTATAACGAGTATCTGCGCCGTTTTGCTCCATATCAGACACATAG
>CAMWQY010000110.1 GCA_947176355.1 uncultured Porphyromonadaceae bacterium | reverse complement strand
ACTTCTTGCTACAGTGCAGGAATATGGAATTTCTATGCAATGGCGCACTTTTCTCGCCCTCTCTGAACGTCTTATTTCAGGTGAGATTGTGACATTCGAAGGTCAACCTCTCAAAGGTCTTCAAGTGATGGGAATGCTTGAGACTCGTGCTCTTGATTTCAACCGAATCATCATCCCATCGCTAAATGAAAGGATACTTCCGGCTCGTCGGAGAGTGCGTACGTTCATTTCCGATTCCTTGCGTAAAGCATACGGTCTTCCCCCTATCAATTACTCAGAGTCAATCTTTGCATATTATTTCTTCCGCATGATAGCACGTGCGAAAGAAGTGGTGCTTCTTTATGATGCGCGTTCTTCTGAAGGAGCAAGGAGCGGCGATATCTCACGATACGTATTACAGCTTCAGTATCTTTATGCAAAAGAAAAGCTAAAACTTGAGTCTCGATCTTTTGACATATCCAAGTCTGACCTAAAACCATCACCAATTGAGAAGAACCAAGAAATAATGGACCTTCTCTCAGCTTATCGGGATTCCAGCCAGCAAGGAAGAAACCTTTCGGCTACCGCGCTGACACGATATGCAGATTGTCAGATTCGTTTTTACTTCGAACATCTTCTTCGTATACACACAGATGAAGAATCCGTAGATTATATAGATGCCATCACTCAGGGTACGATACTTCACTATGTCATGCAAAATATCTATCTGCCGGAAGAGAAACAAGGACATTATCTGGAACATCCTGAAATTATTGATGCCAAGCTAATTAATGCCAAGAAAAAGAATATAAACGAAATAAATCGACTGATTAGGTATGGCATAAATAAATATCATTTCCACAGAAAGGAAGATAAACTTGATACTCCATTACGCGGATCTGTTGCATCTGTAGCAAAGGTGCTTTGCACACAAGTGAAAAATATTCTTGACTTTGACCTGAATCAGGCTCCTTTCCTTCTATATGGAGTGGAAATCGAAGGAAATGTCAGCCTAAAGATGCCGGAAGGTGACCCTATCAACATGCGCTTTGCGATCGACCGACTCGATAAGGTAAAAATCCATGAAAAAGAAACACTTAGGGTAGTCGACTACAAGACCGGGTCAGTGCACGTGCAAGCGGAATCCATGCAGAGTGTCTTTGAAGGGGATGCCAAAGGAAGAAATCTTCTTCAGCTCTGGCTCTATGCCAACCTTTTTGATGCTCTCCCTAATAAAAATCTTAAAAAAGATGCCCCTCGCCCATTGCTCGACCTCTTCAGTAAAGAGAATGACCTGCCACACATTCCCCTTGTACTTGAACTATATGACATCAATTCATTGAAATCGGGTATTCATACATATCCAAAGATTGGAGAGACTATTCAGCAAGATCATAAAGATATGAATGAAGAATTTCTCACTAATCTGGAGCATACCCTTATTCAAATCTTCGACCCTGATACGCCATTTAATCCACCCAATAATTTCACGTCGTGTAATTATTGCCAATTCAAGACCATCTGCTGGCGATAATCTTGCGAGTTAAAGCTTAAATTTCAATACAACTACATAAAAATGTTTTGGTAAATCCAAATATTTTTTGTAATTTTGCAGTCAGAAAAGCCCAAAAGCAATAAAGGGCGGCTGAAAGGCATCGTGAATGCCATGAGTCGGACCCACAGTGTGATGGGAAATATTCAATATTTTTAGTAACACATCAAAGAAATGAAGAAATTCAATCTCAAGGCTGAGGCTCGTCAGGATCTCGGCAAAAAGGCTGTGAAAGCCCTCCGCAAAGAAGGAAAAATTCCCGCTGTGCTTAACGGTGGCAAAATCGTAGAACTCCCCTATACTGCTGCTCTTGAGCCGGGTGAGAAACTCGTAGAACTCGATGCAAAGCGCGGTATGATCACTACCGACATCACAGTTACATCTGAAGACGTGCGTAAGCTCATCTACACTCCTGACATTTTCGAAATCGACCTCGAACTCAATGGAAAGGTACGCAAGGCAGTGATGAAGGATCTTGCATTCCAGCCTGTTAAGGACACTGTCCTCCACATCGACTTCCTCGAAGTTTATCCCGATAAGCCAATCATCATGGAAGTGCCTGTTAAGATCGAAGGTCACGCTGAAGGTGTGAAGGCCGGTGGTAAGCTCCAGCTCTCTATGCGTAAGCTTAAAGTTAAAGCTCTTTATAACGAAATCCCCGAACAGCTCGTTGTCAATGTTGACCACCTTGGTCTTGGCAAGTCACTCGCAGTTGGCGACCTCCACTTCGAAGGTCTCGAGCTGATGAATGCAAAGAATGCTGTCGTTTGTGCAGTTCAGCTTACAAGAGCTGCTCGTGGTGCGGCTGCAAAGGCAGATTAATCACGATTGCCAACAAAAAATTATCGGGCGATATGGAAACACCATATCGCCTTTATTTTAACATTTAGCCCCTCACTCTTAAGATATGAGTTTTTGGGATTTTATTATGAGTCTCTTCCATCATGACAATCAAAGTCAGAAGAATGACTCTGAAAATATTACTGCTATGAAAAAGTTTCTTATTGTAGGACTTGGAAATATCGGACCTGACTACGTAGGCACACGCCACAATGCAGGATTTATGGTAGTGGATGTGCTTGCTGATAGGACAGGTGCTACATGGAAATCTTGTCGATATGGCGATATGACAACAGTGAAGATTAAGAATTGCGAGCTGATGCTTCTCAAGCCCTCAACGTTTATGAACCTCAGTGGCGTCGCCGTTCGCTATTGGATGAATCAAGAAAAGCTTCCTTTGGAAAATCTTCTAATTGTAGTTGATGACCTTGCACTTCCTTTCGGCTCTATACGATTGAAGCAACGTGGTTCTGATGGAGGTCATAACGGATTGAAGAACATTGCTTCTGAATTAGGCAATTCAAATTATGCTCGTCTGAGAATTGGCGTCGGCAATGAATTTACACGTGGCCATCAGATTGACTTCGTCCTTGGTGTATTTACGCCTGAGGAGCGGAAAGAGCTCCCGGCTATTCTTGACAAGGCAGCAGACTGTGTCTCCGCATACTGTCTTTCGGGTCCGGCTTTCGCTATGAATCATTTCAATTGATTGCTTAAGCTCCATCCTTAATTAAAAAAATAAACACCGTCAGATTTATTGTCCGACGGTGTTTTCTTTATTGAGTTATTATGTGCTTTAGAAGATACGTTTTGTAACTTTAGAACCTTTACGTTCAATGTAGATCTGACCTTTCTGTGGATCTGCTACACGCAAACCCTGAATCGTGTAATATTCAGAGGATGATTCTGCCTGAATGCCGTCCACAGCCATAGTAGTGTCTGTCTGATGTGTGAAGTTTACAAAGATAAATGCATTGGCTATCTCCTTGCCTTCGTCCATAACTCTCATCTCAAGTTTAACAGTGACTGGAGTAAGATCTGTGAAACTCAATTGTTCTACGTCCATTCTCAAATATTCTTCAGCACTGATAGCTTTTTGAGGCATTTCACTATTAAATTCTAATGGATTTGGCAGACAGTTAGCTTCACCATTTTCACTAAAGAAACACAAAGAAGGAGCGCCGAGAGCTGAGTTAGCATTGAATTCTTCGAGCGTAGGAGTCACGTACTGCATGCGAAATTCAAGTTTTTGAGGTTCCTCAGAAATATTTGTGGCAAATATTTCTGATTTGCTTTCGTAAGATCCGATCCAATCTTCGCCGGCAAGCTCCGGATAGTCCTTGAGAATTGGATCGTAATAATAACTATCCGTCACAGTCTGACCGATTTCGATGATCTCATCATTATATGTGATCTTAAAGAGTTTTGAAAAATCCTCAGCATTAGCTGATGCGCAAACAGCCACCAGGGCTGCACTTAGTAGAATTTTCTTCATATTATTCGTTTTGATTTTTATTTTTTAAATGCAAAGTTAATAAAAAAAAACATATATCAAAAATAAATTTGTCAGAAATTTCGATACATTATGCTTAAAGACAAAGCTTAGCTACTCAAATTCTATTTAATCCTTTACAGTAACAATTATAAATAATACAGATTTATTTTTCTCACTTTATTTTGCGTATTGCAATATTTTCATTACTTTTGTAAACGAATAATAAATCTACCAAAAAAAGTAACCTAACATATAAAAACAATGTACAGAAACACCATCATTTTGCTATCTGCATTTCTTATATCTTTAGGAGGAAATGCTCAGACAGAATTATCTATAAATGATATCGCTGACATGCCGACTTCTAAATCATACAAAGAGGTAGGGATCCATGATCCTTCTATATATTATAACCCGGATGATGCTACTTATTATATTATGGGTTCTCATATAGGATTCGGCAAGACTACAGATCTTATAAATCTTACCGGTATCAACAATTCAAGTATATATACCAAAGGTTACGCCCAGGAATTCAAATCAAGTCCCGAACATACTGTGCAAGTGACACGTAACGGTGTCACCACGACAGAAACACTTCGATCTTTTAACGCCGGGGCATTTTGCGCCACATACGCCGGAATCCAAGTTGGAGATCGCAAACCTGTAAGTGAAGCCAATTGGATCGCCGGCGACCAATGGGCCCCTGACATAATTTTCAACCCCAATATGGGAAAATGGTGCATGTACTTGTCGCTTAACGGCGACTACTGGGCATCTACTATTGTTCTCCTCACTTCTGACAAACCCACCGGTCCCTTCAAATACCAAGCTCCTATAATAAGTAGCGGCTTTAATGGCCAGACTTATTCTGGGAAAAGTGTTTCATATAAGGACACTGATCTCGAACTTGTACTTGGAGAACTTGACCAACTTCCATCCCGCTACAAGACATCTGCTTGGGGCAACCTTTGGCCGAATTGCATTGATCCTTGCGTTTTCTTTGACGATAATGATCAACTTTGGATGGTCTATGGCTCTTGGTCTGGAGGCATTTTCATAATTAAACTGGATCCAAGCACAGGTCTTCGAGACTATACTTGTACTTATGAAGCTAAAACCTATAATGGCAAAGCCCCTAATGGAGCTTCTTTTACAGGCTATACCAGTGATCCATACTTCGGTAAACTAATTGCGGGAGGATGCTATGTATCCGGCGAAGGACCTTATATCCAAAAGATCGGAGACTACTATTATCTCTTTGTGACATACGGTGGTTTAGCGCCTGATGGAGGATATGAAATGCGAATTTTCCGCTCTTCAAATCCTGATGGACCTTATAAAGACAGTGCCGGCGCGTCTGCGACATACACTAATTATCAGCTTAACTTCGGTCCGAAAGCAGGCACGAATAAAGGCATAAAAATCATCGGCGCCATGAATAATTGGGGCTCTATGAACGTAGGAGAATGTGCAGAAGGGCATAATTCAGCTATAGTAGATTCGGAGGGTGATGCATTTGTAGTATACCATACAAAATTCAATAACGGATCTTTGGGATTCAACGTCAGGATTCGTCAGCTTTTTATCAATGAACTTGGTTGGCCTGTAGCTTCGCCTTTCCGATTCACGGGCAAACAGACTCGTCAGTCAGACATTGACAGCAAGCAACTTTTCTCACCCAATGAAATTGCCGGAACCTACAAGCTTCTAATCCATCCATATAAACTAAATCATAACAATATGGCTGAATCGACACCAGTCACAGTCAAGCTTTCTGAAGATGGCAAGATATCAGGTGACCGCTCAGGCACGTGGGCTTACTCAGAAGATGGGAAATCATACATTACATTGAACATCAACAATATTTTATATTATGGCGTAGCAATAAACCAGAATGTAGATGGATACAAGGAGATGCCGTCTATATGTTTTACAGCCACCAGCAAGAGCGGAGTGCCTGTATGGCTTTACAAACTCACCCCTAAGAGTGCAATTGCTGATGCATATAAAAATTTAATTGACTACTTTATTGGAAACGACAATACAGTTATTCACGGTGATGCACCGCAATTTGATAATGTCAGTCTGACATTTGATGTGAGAAATTCATCTACCGGAGAAGCTGAACCTGAGACTTTATCGCCCGATGGAATTTATTCACCTACGGAAGACGGACATGACATTACATTTTCCATCGAGGTTAAATCCGGTGATTACATTCTTAAGATGGGACCTTACACCCGAACAACAGTAGATAAAACATACCAACCGAACATAGCTGTCTATTATCCTGAATCTCTGAAGAAAGATCTTAATTCCGGTTGGTGGACCAATTTTTCAAAAGAAGAATACGAACTAAAGATGGGAGAATCAGCTGACTTTCATTTCTACAACTATTCAGGAGCCGCTGAAAATTGGCATAACTGGTGTCTGTATGGAGCAAACTCAACTCACGGAGCAAGCGGGTATACAGAGTATTTTGGAATTAGATGTGACAATTGGAATAATACTACCACGAGCAATAATGGCTGCACAAGCGACTTCAATTGGGATACTTTTAGAAATGATATGAACAATTCGTTGGTAGATATGCATACTTCATACGATTACAATGGCAAATTCTCTATGAATTCTATCATTACTACCACCGCTGGTAAGGTATACAATTATTCATATAATATGAATATTGCTTCAAAACCCGGAAAAATAACTCTCTTTTTCGTCAACGAAAAATCATATATAGATGGTTCCGGACTTGACACGGGCGTTGAGGAGCTCTCCGGTATTACGCTTCCATCTACCGGGAAAATATTCAATATCTTTGGTCAAGAGGTAGATGAGACTTATAAAGGTATCGTTATTTGCAACGGACGTAAGTATATTCAACGATAAGGATAAAGAAGTCGTTTTGACTTAAATGATAAAATCAGTCGGGGATAATTCTAATAAATTATCCCCTATTTTATACTCAAGATTTTGGATTTTATAGATTTTTTATTAATTTTGCCATAGAAAAATCAAAAATTATCTCCTAACACAAGGGACGCTATATGGATAAAAACAAAAATTCAGCAACAAAAAATATTACTAAAAGAGATCATATAAAGACACCTTTAAGGACGATCAGAATAATCCTTGCACTAATCAGCATTCTATTGATAACACCTTTATTTTTTGATTTTACGGGAACATGGCAATCTATCTTCGGATGGATGGCTAAAATTCAGTTTCTCCCGGCAATATTGTCACTGAATGTCTTGGTTATAATAGGACTAATCATTCTCACGTTGCTTTTTGGAAGGCTATATTGCTCTGTGATATGCCCATTGGGAATAATGCAAGATGGATTCGGATGGTTAGGTAAAAAATCGAAGAAAAATAGGTATTCCTATTCAAGGCCTCTAAATTTCCTTAGATATACATTTCTTGGGATTATGCTTCTCGCACTCATTTTAGGAATAAATTCCATGGTTGCAATCCTCGCTCCCTATAGCGCATACGGAAGAATTGCTTCAAGTATTCTAAAACCTATATGGATATGGGGGAATAATCTTCTTGCAATTTGGGCGGAACAACATAATAGCTACTCTTTCTATCAAGTGGAATATTGGCAATATGGCTATGGTGTGCTTGTAGTAGCAGTCGTAACATTAATAGCTTTAGCAATTCTTGCATGGAGAAATGGCAGGACCTATTGCAATACTATTTGTCCGGTAGGAACCGTACTTGGTTTCTTCTCACGTTTAGCAATATTTCGCATCGTCATAGACAAGTCGAAGTGCGTTGACTGTAAGCTGTGCTCTCGCAATTGCAAAGCATCATGTATCGATATTCCAAATCACAAGATAGATTACTCTCGCTGTGTGTCATGCTTCGATTGCATAGGAAAATGCCACAAAGGTGCATTGTCTTTCAAATATGTAGGAATCAAAGCAGAAAAAGCATCTCTTTCAAATGAAAAAGTAGATGGAGCCCGACGTCAATTCATTACGACTGCAGCTATTTTCGGCACTACATCAGCCCTTTCAGCAGCCGACAAGATTGTAGATGGTGGCCTCGCTGTCATTGAAGACAAGAAGAAGCCTCACAGAAAGACTCGTATAGCACCTCCGGGAGCAATAAGCTTGCGAAACCTTAATGATCATTGCACTGCTTGCCAGCTATGTGTTTCAGCATGTCCTAACGGAGTTCTCCGTCCGATGACCGACATCGAAAACTTCATGCAACCGGAATCTTCATACGAGAATGGATATTGCAGACCAGAATGTACACGTTGTTCTGACGTCTGTCCTACCGGAGCTATTCGTCGTTTAGACACTGCAGAGAAATCTTCTATTCAAATTGGACATGCAGTATGGGTA
>CAMWQY010000109.1 GCA_947176355.1 uncultured Porphyromonadaceae bacterium | reverse complement strand
GATGCAAAAAAGGAGGGAATACGGAGGTTCTGATTAATCGGAGACTTCCGTGGTCTTGTGGATTTTGGGATTGTGACGCCAGCCGCCACCGAGAGCTTTGTAGATGTTGACGAGGGCTATGTATTGGTCGCGGATGGCATTAGAAAAAGCTATCTGCGCGTCAAAGTAGCTACGCTGAGCATCAAGCACATCGATATAATTGAGCATTCCAGCTCGAAATTGGAGTTGAGCCAACTGCATGTATTCAGCTGACGCTTCGCGCAGTTGCTTGGTGCGCTTGTAGGATTCTTGCACGTGATAATAGGTATGGAGAATAGTATTGACCTCAGTAAAGGCTTTCAACACTACATCTTCATAGTCAAGACGCGCCTCTTCATAAGCGGCGATTGCAGCTTTATATTTCTTTTTGCGTCTTCCGAAATCTATAAGAGGACCTGCCAATGAGCCGACAAAATCTTGGTAAGGAGATTTAAGGAATTTAGAAAGCCCATCATTTTCCAATCCGGGAAGAAAACTAATGTTGAATGACGGGAAACGCTCGGCATAAGTGACGCCAACATTAGCCTTCGCAGCCTTAAGACGCTGCTCCGCAGCACGAATGTCAGGACGACGTTTAAGCAAATCAGACGGCATACCGGCAGGAAGTTGTTCCGGTCCGACAAAAGAATTAGGGAAACGCCCTATATTATTAATATCTTGCGGCACTTCGCCCATCAACAGATTAAGTTTATTACGGGTAGCATATACCTTCTGCTCCAATGTAGGGACAAGAGCGGCTGCGGATGAATATTCCACCAATGTCTGATTATAAAGCATTTCTGAAGTCAATCCCCCCTCATAACGAAGCTTGGCTATTCTGACGGATTCTTCACGAGTCTCCATAGTGCGGTGCACAATAGACAACTCGTTTTCCAACGCCATCAACGTATAATATGCTTCTGCAGCCTGGGCAATTAGCTCCATCTTCAGGGCACGGGAATCTTCTTCAGTGGCATGATATTCGGCTTCCGCTTCCCTACGCGCCCATATCTGTGAGCCCCAGAGATTTATTTCCCAAGACACAGGAATAGTGAGTTTATAAGTTGGACTCGTCGAGGATCCTTTCCCGCCAAAATCTGTAGTCTCATATTCTACAGATGCCTCGTATCCTATTTCAGGCAAAAGATTTGTCTTCGATATTCCATAAAGCTGCCGGAGTTGCTCTATGCGGGCTTCCGATTTGAGAAGATCACGATTGTTGTAGACTACCCTTTCGAGTATAGAACAAAGGGTAGAATCTGAATAGAAATTCCACCATTCAAGATCAGCAAGGCAAAGAGAATCGACGTAGTCAATCTTTGAGAAATCATCAAAATGGTGCACATAAGGTTCTTGAAGTCCTTTCACACCGGAACAAGCCGACAACAATATTGCCGACACCAAGACTAAAGCACCTACCAACCTTTTCATATCGATTCCTCCTATGGCTAAAACATTTATTCAGGATTATTTGCAATTCTCACGACAATCCCATTTGCGAGCAGATCAAACTTATCAGTAGCCACCCGCTCTCCTATCATTAAACCTTTTTTCACTATTATATTCTTCCCGGAAAGTTCACCCACTGATACCGGACGCTTTTCCACCACTCCATCCGCCGACACGACAAAGACATATTTCTCATCACCTTTTCCACGAACAGCAACAGCAGGCACAGTCATGGATCCTTTCACCACATCAAGAAGGACCTTAACCTTTGTATTCTCACCCGGAAGGAGACATCCC
This sequence comes from uncultured Porphyromonadaceae bacterium, assembly GCA_947176355.1. Classification (GTDB taxonomy): domain Bacteria; phylum Bacteroidota; class Bacteroidia; order Bacteroidales; family Muribaculaceae; genus Lepagella. The sequence goes on along the minus strand of CAMWQY010000109.1, from coordinate 6,476 downwards.
TCGGGATTGGGCATCTCTGCACGTACTGTGAATGTACCTGTCTTAGTATCTACGACCGGATCTGCGAAATCAACCAGTCCACTATACGGATATTCCGAACCGTCGGCGAGGGTGATCTTGACGTTTGACGGAAGACGGTCGAAACACTCTGTGCCATCTTCGCACATTATGTTGACTTTGCGATCTTTACTCTTAAGATATTCTAACGATGTCATGGGAAAATCTATAAGCACTGTGTCGCTCCTTACAATGGTAGCAAGAAGAGATCGGCTGCCGGGACCGACAAGCGCACCGACATCAACCATCCTTTCAGAGATATAGCCTGATATAGGGGCAACGACACGAGTATAACCAAGCGTAATCTTAGACTCCAAGAGGTCAACTTTACAGATTTCCACATCCGCCTCAGCACATTCCACAGCAGCTTCAGCATTGTCAAGATCAAGCTGAGATGCAGCCTTTTGTGCATATAATGGGCGGATACGGCTAAGGTCGCGTTTGGCTTTATCAAGCAACGCCTTAGCCCGATCAAGTTGCGCTTGAGACCTGTCGACGCGTGCCTGATAAAGCTTTGGATCAATTACGAAAAGAGTCTGCCCTTTAGTGACGTAAGAGCCTTCCTTAAAAAGCATTTTCTCAAGGATTCCTTCGACGCGTGCGGTGACTTCTACCGACTGGCTTGCGCGAATACTGCCCTCGTATTCTTTAAAGATGCTGACCGAAGTTGTATCTACTTCAGCCACTTCAACTTCAGGAATAGAGTCAGAAGACTGGCCAGATCGATTGCAATTGACAAATAATGCAACTCCAATCAACACATTAAGACCAACCACCAGCCACTTCTTAATCATGAATGATTTTAAACAGCTAAAACTTCTGCGGTCTATATCGCGATTATCTTTGGAATCAATGATCATAATAATGGATTTTCGGTATCTGTTAAGAATAGAGATGTTTTCCCAATAACATTATTTCAACAATTCCGATAATTCATAAGTTCTATATTCGCTCAAATTTGTTTTCTATACTTAAAAAACGAGATTGCGGAAGATCCACCACAGTATGATAGTAGCCATAAGAGACATGATTACAGCCGGTCGATGAACAGTGGCGTAAAGTTTTGGATAACAATCTTTGGCAAATTCGAGCCATATCAAAAATACAATTACCGGAATCATGCACAGAGCGTATGCATTGGCATGCCATGCTGCAGAGAAATCACCGTGCATCAGAGCATGAGCCATCCTTTGGGAACCACAGCCCGGGCAATCAGTGTCGGTAGCAACTTTCCATAAGCAACGAGGCATCCATCTCACTTCAACCGGATCAAAGAAATAATAGGCTATTGCCAATGCAACAGCCATAATTACTATGAAAATAGCTAATATTGTCTTTTTACCAAGATTAAGCATTATTCATCTTAAGTGCCCAAGCGGACTTCACCTTACGATTGACAGCCACAATATTCACAAAAATCACAATCAAAGCAAGCACTGTGCCGGTAGCCACTGCCCAAATAAGGCCATCAGAAGATATGCCGAGGCCTTCGAGAGCTACCGAATAGAAGGAGCGAAGTAGTAAAAGAGCTACGACAGAGAGAATCCAAGCTGCAACACAACCCAATGCTATCATCATATTGTATGGGGCAGCCACTTCACGAAGCGTAGCACCAAGCATTAGAAGACGATGAATGACAGATCGGTTCTTCTCCATCAGCAATGAGATGGAAAGCATCAATACGAATACTGAAAGCAATGTGATCAATATTCCTACAGACACTACTATTCCTATAACAACTTTAAGCAGATAAGCCGCAGAACTTCCTGACTTATCTCCCGCCACTTCCAGACCATGGCCAGAAAGATATTCAGAAATCGCCACATCTCCCGGAGAAGAGACATCAATTATCAGGCGAGAAGGAGCCTCTTTATGATCGCTGCCAAGTTGCGAATTGGCATATTGCATGAACGAATCGGGAACGAGGACTGTATTGAGGCGATTGCTGAAACCAACTATACGGCCTTCCATCGACATCGATTTTCTTCCATCTTCGCTTCGCATGTAGAGTTTCAGAGGAATACCTGTCAAGAGTTGCTCGCTAAGTTGCGGCAAACCGGCAGATCCGGCGAAACCGAAGTTATAGAGAGCGAGATAATCTTTTGGAATCATAACAGGCACTATGGTCTGTCCCGTCTCAAAAGACCATCCACTTCCTTTCATATCTACAAAAGAATCAGGCACAGACTCAAAGAAAAGAGCTGTCTCCATTCCTCGCCCACCTTGGCTGACAGATGCATAGACACGGAAATCTGAGGAACTGAACTCCCCAACTCTTCTGACCCAAGGCTGAGACTGCAACTCGGAAATATCCTCTTTAGTAAACTTTGTGACATCTCGATCGCCAAGAGTGCTTGCTGATGTAACTTTCTTGTTGACCACAATGAAATCAGTATTGACAATACTGTCATCATCATCCCAAATGCCACGCGCATCAATATAAAACATCACCGCTCCAGCCACAATCAGAAGTCCTATAAAATTGGACAATGCAAAACCTGCAATGCGAGCCGGAGAAGTATTCTTTCTAAGAAGTTTTGAGATTAGACTCATCAGAGATTTAATTTTTCAGGATTGTCAATTAGAAGTGGATTACCGACAGAGAAAGTAATTATACCTGCACCTTGACGCTCAGCTTCTTCTTCTACTATGGCTGCAGCTATACGATTGTTGGATGCATCGAGATGGCTCACAGGCTCGTCGAGCAGAATGAAATCAAAGGGTTGACAAAGGCTTCGGATAAGTGCGACCCGTTGCTGTTGGCCGATTGAAAGGCGTCCGGCAAGATAATCTCGGCGGTCGGTCATACCAAGACGATCAAGCCACATTTCAATACGCGACATGTCCTGATAGTCGGATATTTCCGCCTTCATACGAATATTGTCAATAGCAGACAATTCGGGGAAAAGAGCCAATTCCTGAGGCAGATACGCTATATGAGACCGGCGAATATCTTGCCAATCTGAAATAGATAAAGATTTGGCATCATGTCCATTAAACATCAGTTTTCCCTCATAATCATTGCGGCTTCCCATAATGAAGGCAGCCAAACTCGACTTTCCGCCTCCGCTTGCAGACTCTACAAGGTATCTTCCACCGCGACGAAGGACAACTTTTTTACGCCATACTTTAGAAGACGACATCTCCTCCCGCGCGAAAACGCGCGGAAGGAGAGCGTCAAGAGTAATTTCTTCTATACGTGATGTCATTTTGTAATTGCAGTGATGAGAGCGTCAACGCCACCTTCTGCTTCAAAGTCAAGGCGAAGGCTCTTCTTATCTACACTTAGCTTGATGACGGCAGTGACGTCGCGAGCTATCATTCCATTAGAAACAAAACCTATCCAAGCGCCTTTGAGTTTGTCGGCAGCATCTGAAGGAGTTATGCTTCCGGTGAAATCTTTCGAACCCAACACGGCAGTCAGCATATCGCCGTCACGACTGACGGACAATCCTCCCAAATTTTGAAGCACGGTAGAGAACTCTGAGAAATTCTTGCCTGAAGTCTGAATCAACGCTTCCGCCTCTTTGGCACCTGAATTTGCTCTGACAGCAACAGTCCCGTCAATAGCTTCGAGAACACCGGTTACCATCTTTGAGTTGGTGCCCATCATCGAACCGGCGAGATCTCCAATTTTTTTGGTAAGCTTCTGTGGAATGCCTGCGGCAAAAAATACATCTCCTCCTTTATCAAATGATTTCATCACTGATGCATCAATCTTCTCCACAGGCAAAAGGAGCTCAGCCGGCTTCATATCCGAATTAAGCACCGAAGCATAGGCTGTCAAATTTTTCTTTTTAATATCAGCGCTACCGGCAACGTAAGCCATATCATTGAAAATAAGTGATGAAGCAATCTTCATATAGCTTGCATTCGGAATTAAAGACAAAGAGCGATTGACGTCAGCAATATATGTAAGCACTTTATCCGGTTCAAGAAGAAGTTTTGCCCCATCAGCAGAAGCGTAAGATTGCTTTTCGTTGAGTTGCTGATAATACTTTAGCTGTTCGACATCCGGCGTACCCGTAGTACATTTCCAAAACTGATTGCCGATTACAGCAGTAGTCTTTATGATTTTCGCACCATCTTCTTCTTTTGCCTTAACACCGGTGTTCTTTTCCATGTATGCTACAAACTTGTCGGGATCATTAAGAAGACCCGTGACGTAGGAACGTGCAGCTGAGAAGAAAACAACTGTGGAAAAAGCTATGCCAGTCTCACCATCACAAATTTCCTTAAGATGCTTCTTATCTTCGGGTTTGATAGCCTGACTTTCATCAATGGTCTTCTGAAGATCTTTAGAAAGTTTTATAGTCGATCCATCGGAGCTTCCACCAAGACTCTCCACGGCATGGGAAACATTGAGCATAACAACACTTGAGGCATCGGCAGGAACAGTCCGCAACAAAGAATAAGCATCATCACCGGCACTTTTCGAACATCCTACTGCCAGCAGCAATAGAGCAAATACAGACAGAAGACTGTAAGTCAATTTCTTCATAACTCATTAATTGGGGTGTGAAATAAAATGGTTCATATTCTCAGGAAACTTCCCATTCGGAGAGCTGCCACAGCTGCTTCAGCACCTTTATTACCAAGCTTGCCACCTGCACGGTCAAGGGCTTCCTGAAGATTATTGACTGTCAAAACACCGAAAATGACAGGCACATCACCTTGGCAATTAAGGCGGCAAATGCCGTCGGCAGCCTGAGAGCAAACATAATCGAAATGAGGCGTGTCGCCACGGATTACAGTGCCTATAGCTACAATAGCATTGTATTTTTTCGGACTCTTGATGATGCGTGCAGATGCATAGACGAGTTCCACAGCACCGGGCACACGATAGCATTCTACCATTGAATCATCCAATCCAGCCTTTTTAAAGACCTCGAGAGCTCCGGCAAGAAGACGGTCGTTGACTTGGCTGTTCCAATCTGCAGTCACCACTGCAACCCTAAATTTTTCAGGTTCACGGATTTCAGGGATCTCAAGAAGAGAACCTTCTGTATTTAATATGGTAGACATAATTTAGGATTTTTTATTGCGGAATGCACTCAGCCAAGACACTTTCATGCTTTCCTGAAGCTTAATCATTTCTTTAAGAGTATGAATCTGCTGTTCAAGTTCAGCCTCAGCGAGTGAAATTGCATGAGGAAGCACAGCATCAAGAAGACGCTCAGCACGAGGACGCATCGACTTCACCCGGATCATGATCTCAGCCATCTCAATTGTCATCTTGATTTCTTTCTTATTGACGCGACCGGAACGTTTTTTAGAAATGCGGATAGCCTCCGAGAAGAACTTCATGGCTTCTCTATAATCACCGGATGCTGCAAGAAGGCGACCGACCGTGCAAAGAGAGTCTACGAGTTTCTCTGTAGCACTGATAATGCCGGAATTAACTTTCTCCATAAGAGCATCGGCATTAAGTTGCTGACGAGCAAGCATATCGATAGTCTTTTTCTTAGAGCGCAGGATACGGGTAGACAGTTCCATCGCAAGAATGTGGAGTCTACCGAAACGGTCCGGATTCTTAGCCAAGAGAGGATCAAGCACTTTGAAAAGAGCATCCAGCTCCTTTTCACTACGCTTATAGTCCTTAAGCTCAAAATGGATCTCAGCAAGGTCGAATATCAAAGCTACCAGCAGAGCCTTGAACTCTTCATTATCATGGTCTTCAAAATCTTTGAGACGCTGGAGAGCGCTAATGGTGCGTTCCATAGCCTCCATATATTTTTCTTCCTCCAGCAGTCGGCTAATCTCTAAACGAGTAGCCACAACATTAGCAAGCACTTCGGCCTCCTTGCTGTCTTTGCCGAAGGCTTCCATCCGGATATGGACATCAATCTGATTCATCTTATATTATCGAATTTACATTGTATTTATAATTATAACAATCTAAACGGTGAAACGTATTAGAGAGCATGCCTCAAGTCCAATTCTTAAGGCCTTCTGCGATATTTTCCGGAATAGGTTTTGATTCTTTTGTAGCGAAGTCCACACTTACCATCACCGATTCGCACATGGAGCAAATTTGTCCGTTGTCTACATTACGAAGTATCTGTTGCAATACGAAACTCCGCTCCCCTATCTTCTTAACCCTTGTCCGCACCTCCATAGGATCAGTAAAACGGATCTGCTGCATAAAAGTGCAATTTATATTGACAATCACAGCCTCGACACGACTCCAATCAGCAAGTTGACCCCGCAGGGCATTGTAGAACTCTGTCTTGCCTACATCAAAGAGTGCCAATTGGGCATTATTGTTGACATGACCAAGCACATCAATATCGTTGAACCTTAGTTGCAACGGCACCGAATGGCGGAACGCGTCGGCATCCAGATGCTCAAGTATTTCGTTTTTCTGACTCATATTCTTAGTTTCTAAAAAGTATTTCCTTCACCACATCCTTGCCCAA
>CAMWQY010000108.1 GCA_947176355.1 uncultured Porphyromonadaceae bacterium | reverse complement strand
ACGTATTACTATAAGGCAGCAGCATACTATTTGGGCAATCATTTTAAGGAAGCTGATGAGATTTGGAATAAAGCAAGCGGTATTAACCCCGCAGGATGCTTCCCCAATTCCTTACACGCCATAGTTGCTCTTAAATTGGCAATCGAGCATAATGAGGACGATGCCAATGCCAATTATCTTCTCGGTAACATTTACTATGATAAGCGTCAATACGTTGTAGCTCAAAAATATTGGGAAAAGTCACTTGAACTGAATCCAAATAATCCGACTGTATGGAGAAATCTTGCACTGTTTTATTATAATAAACTTCATGAAAAGGCTAAGGCTGTAGAATATATGGAGAAAGCTTTCGCTCTTGATCCGACAGATGGCAGAGTCTTGATGGAACTCGATCAGCTTTATAAGTCAATGGGATATCCTCATGCCGACCGCCTCAAACTACTTGAAGACAACATTTCACTCACTGAGAAAAGAGATGACCTCGTTCTTGAACGGATTACCCTACTCAATCATTTGCGACGACATGAAGAAGCAAAAGAATTGCTCGACAATCATATTTTCCATCCTTGGGAAGGTGGTGAAGGAAAGGTGTCCGGACAATATCAGATCTCACGTCTTGAGCTCGCAAAGATTGCGATGATAGAAAAAAGATATGAAGATGCAATATCCTTGCTGGAGGAGTGTCTTATATATCCTGAAAATTTAGGAGAAGGGAAACTATATGGTGCTCAAGAAAATGATTTTTACTATCTCCTTGGTATTTGCTATAATAAAATTGGAAAGACAGATGAAGCTCTTGAATGTTTCCGCAAAGCCACGGAAGGTCCTACGGAACCGGCTGCAGCAATGTATTACAATGATGCAAAACCCGACAAGATCTTCTATGCAGGACTGGCATTCAGGGCTCTTGGAGAGGAAAACAAGGCAAGATCTTATTTCAATCGACTTATAAATTTCGGTCAGCAACATTATCATGACAAAGTGAAGATGGATTATTTTGCCGTCTCATTGCCTGATCTTATGATTTGGGACGGAGATCTTGATGAAGCCAACCGAAAGCACTGTCTCTATTTGCTTGCTCTTGGAGAATACGGACTCGGAAACTTAAAAAAATCTGAAAAATATCTCAGGCAACTCATTGAGATGGATATCAACCATCAAGGTGCATCCTCATTCAGGACTTTCCAAAACATCTTATAATCTTTCAGGGTCTCATGATATTGAGACCCTCTTATTTTTATAAGACATGGTCTGAATTTTTGCATATCTTATTTTTTTTTCTTAACTTTGAACTCTGAAGTTGTAGGGCTTACTATAATCTGAATGCTCATGAAACTCTTACGAAAAAAACTATCTATAATAGCCACTATATTCATTTTTTGTATGAATTTGGGCATGCATGCTCAAAATTTTGTTGAATATGATGGCATCAAATTCCCTTTGACGGCTACTACCGTAGTGCTTGACCGGGAAGGTCTATTGGATTGCCCGGGATCTTTCAGCGATCCTTCCGACGCTTTCCAAATGATAAATAAGATTGGAAAATCCGCTACTTTAATAGTAGCTCCCTCTGTCTATTGGCTTGATAATCCGGATGATCCTGAAGTAAGATCCGATAAGGGTGGCACGCCTTTTGCTGTAAGGCTAAAATGCGATACTCTTGCTATTGTCGGGCTATCAAAAGACCCTGAAGATATTGTATTTGCCGTAAATCGTGGGCAGACTCAAGGGGCTGTTGGCAATTTCACCATGTTTCAATTTTCAGGGCATAGCCTTGAGACAAAAAACATAACTTTTGGCAACTATTGCAATGTTGACCTTAAATATAAAAGGAACAGCAACCTTAACAGAACAAAACGTAAGGATGCCATCGTTCAGGCTCAAATAGGTATATGTGAAAATACCGACCGTCTTTTTGCAGAAAACTGTAGGTTTATCAGCCGCCTTAATCTATGTCCTTTCGTGGGTGCGCGTCGCAGTCTTTACGACAATTGTTATTTCGAATGCACCGATGATGCCCTCTCCGGCTCTGCCATCTATCTCGATTGCCGATTCACTTTCTTCAGTAGCAAACCCTTCTACTCTACCTCCGAAACAGGTGCTGTATTTCTCAACTGCGACATTACTTGCCTTGGCTCCGGTACCCAATATTTCACGAAAGTGCCAGAACAAGTGACAGCTATTGACACACGTTTTCACTCTGAGAAGCCAATCGAAATCAAATGGACGCGAGATGCGTCAGACGTAATTTGCCGTCAAGAAAACATCACTCTTAATGGCTCTCCATACGTTATAGATTCCGACAGACCTGACCTCGGACCTAAACTTGACATATCTACTTTGCGAAATGCATATTTAGTAGACTACAATGGAAAGAAATTCTATAATCTGCCAAATCTTCTTAACGGCAACGACGGTTGGGACCCTAAAGGTTATAACTCAATATTCTCGGAGATTGAATCCAAGACCGGCTCTAAACTCACGAATATACCTGTAGCTCTTAGATTAAATTCTGACGCATCCGGACCTTTGTCTGATGGAGATAAAGTTACAATAACATCTTATCCTATTCTATGGGGTGGATACCCGGCAGGAAAGTCGACTGCCATATCATGTATAGCAGAAAACAAGCTTCCGGAAGAAAGAAAAATGATAGTACCGGTATCGACTCCTGAGGGGCTGACTGCTAAACTTTCCTTCAATCTGCTCCCTAATCTCAAGGAAGCCCCTAAATTCAAACGTAAACCTGCAATACGTTTCGATAATAAATCACGCCAATTTGAAGTTGACTACACCCTTTCAGGAAAAGGGGATGATGAGAGCACTATAATGTGGGGAAGGCTGATCAATGATGGAAATTCACCTCAACTTCTGATAACTTCTGATTCAAAAGCTCCTCAAGGAAAGCAGTACACGGCTAAAGCAGGAGATTATGCGTATGGATTGGTAGCAATTGTCTTTCCCAAATTCAAAGATTCTAAGTTCGGTGCATGGGAGCAATCCCCGGTATTTGTGGTCTCTGACTCAGAACAAGTTGAGACATTGCCCGAATCTAATCTACAGACTGATTTTCATGATATATTTATCCATCGTAGTGAGCATGGAATTCCCGGCATCTGGAGTTTTGACGTTTTCAAACCTTCTGATACATCGCATGTAGATTGGCAACCTGCAGATGGTGCGGGTTGGTACTATGGCAAAGGTTTCGATGCTTCTACAGGAGTAGGAATAGTGCAGGATGAAAAAGGAGCGCGTATGAGCTATTTGCCGGCAAGAGATGCATGCCACAACATGAGTGCAACTCTTGTCGCAGAACCGGCTAAAAGCGGTGGGCAAGGTTTCGGAAGCGCTACATCCCAATATATGGATATCTGCGTGAAGTTTGACCCTGTAACTCTCAACGGATATGCTCTCCGTATCGAACGCACTCCTGATCATGATAGAGCTGTCAGTTTCTCTCTGATTAAATATGAAGATGGCAAGACTACTCGAATATCCGACGAAGTGATAAGCAACTGCTACAGGACGCCGTGCCACATTTCGATTGGAATCGAGAATGGAATTCTTCAAGCCTCCGCCTACTCAGAGGCTGAAAACGCTACAAAGTGCTGCAATCAAGTTGAGGATAAAGTCCAACTTAGCATCCCGGTTGAAGAAACAACGTTGACCGGATTCTGCATCCAACATACAGGCTCTACCGGACCATCTTCAACTCTCATTAGGGAGGTAAATCTAAACTGGAACTAAACAAATTATTAACACCTATTTATATCTAACACAATGAAAAGATCTTCATTCGTTATTTCGTTAGCTGCATTTGGAGCTGCTATGGCTTTCCAGATGCATGCAGACGTCTCGAAAGCTTACGTCTCCGACTTAGGAAACGGTAAGTATCAGAATCCAATCATTAATGCCGACTACTCTGACCCGGATGTGGTCCGTGTAGGAAACGACTATTACATGACTTCATCAAGTTTCGCAAATCTTCCTGCTCTTCAGATACTCCATTCCAACGACCTTGTCAACTGGACTCTCGTTGGTGCGGTAGCCGACAAATATCCCGACGAAGCTTTCGATGGCGTAAGCCATGGCAACGGAGTTTGGGCACCGGCTATTCGCTACCACAATGGAAAATACTATGTCATGTATGGCGACCCGGACCGTGGTATTTACGTAGCGGATGCCACTGATCCTACAGGTCCTTGGAGCCCTCTTCGTCTGATCTATCCTGCCGTCGGAGTGATTGATCCTTGCCCATTCTGGGATGAAGATGGGCGCGCCTATATCGCTCATGGATATGCAGGAAGCCGCGCCGGAGTAAAGAGTATACTCGGTATGATTGAAATGACTCCGGACGCTACAGGAGTGATCGGTGTAGACCGTGTGATTTACGACGGTCATCTTGAAAATGAAACCATCGAAGGGGCTAAGATGTATAAGCGAGGTCCTTGGTACTATATCTTCTCTCCAGCCGGTGGTGTCGCTACAGGCTGGCAAGTGGTGATGCGCAGTAAAAATCCATGGGGTCCGTATGAGCAGCGCAACGTGATGGAACAAGGCGATACGGACATCAATGGTCCTCATCAGGGTGCATGGGTAGACACCCCCGACGGCAAGGAGCATTGGTTCATACACTTCCAGGATAAAGGTCCTTACGGACGTGTGATAAATCTTGAACCAATGGAATGGAAGGAAGATGGTTGGCCCGTAATAGGCGTGGACAAGGACGGTGATGGACGCGGCATACCTGTCCGTACTTACAAAAAACCGAATGTGGGAAAAACATACGCTGTTGCTACTCCACAAGATAGCGATGAGTTTGATTCTACAACTCTTGGATATCAATGGCAATGGAATGGCAATCCACAACCTCTATGGTATTTCTGTGATGCTGAAAATTCAGTGCTTCGTCTCTTCTCACATCATACTCCGGATGCCAAAAACCTATATGATATGCCCAATGTGCTGATGCAGAAATTCCCGAATGAGAATTTCACTGCCACAGCCAAAGTCTCTTTCCATCCCAGAGTCAAAGATGGCAAGACCATGGTAGGCGAAAAGGGCGGTTTAGCCATAATGGGATATAATTTTGCAACTCTTGCCCTCGAAAGCCGTGAAGATGGCGTATATCTTGTTCAGACAGATTGTGTAGGTGCCAACAAAGGAAAGGAAGAAGTAGAGACAGCTGCTGTCAAACTTGATTCAAATGGCCCCGTATGGCTTCAGGCAGTCGTAAAAATGACAGGAGCGAAGAAACCAAAGGCAAAACCCGACTACAAGTGCACAGTTACATTCCGCTATAGCCTTGACGGCAAGAAATTCACTGATTTCGGTCGCCCGATGGACGTGCGCGAAGGACACTGGATCGGTGCTAAGGTAGGAGTCTTCTGTACACGTCCCTGGAAGAGCAACGATTCCGGTTGGCTCGACGTAGACTCCTTCATCATCGACAAATAATCTCACATTATCAATCAGTTACAATTAAAAGTTTTCCAAAACAAAACAAACAATCACTGATTATCAATAAATTAAGAAATTTACATTCCTCAAAAGTTTTCCAAAAAGATTTTTTTGAAAATTTTTGAGGAATATTTTTGTCATTCTGAATATATTGCTTAACTTTGCACTCAGAATAATAAATCAACAGAAAATCCATTATAAAACTCAGATGATACAGACTATTCAAAAGCGCGACGGCCGCGTAGTTGGTTACAACGAAGAGAAGATCAAAGCAGCCATACGTAAAGCTATGCTCGCCACTTCAGCCGGTGAAGATGAGTCTCTGATTCAGCGAATCACAGACCGCATTGGCATGACCGGCAAAGAACGTATGACTGTAGAAGACATACAAGATCGCGTGGAAATCGAATTGATGAAGTCTGCTCGAAAAGACGTTGCTAAAAAATATATCGCTTATCGCGACCAGCGTTCGATAGCCCGTCGTGCCAAGACCCGCGATATTTTCCTGGAGATCATCGAGACCAAGAGCAACGACATAACTCGGGAAAATGCCAACATGAACGCTGACACTCCGGCGGGAATGATGATGAAGTTTGCTTCGGAAACCACCAAACCGTTTGTCGACGATTATCTACTTGACCCGGAAGTGAAGCAAGCTGTAAAAAACAACTATATCCACATTCACGACAAAGACTACTACCCTACTAAGAGTCTGACATGCGTACAGCACCCGCTTGATCATCTTCTCGACAACGGATATGTAGCCGGGCACGCTGAAAGCCGTGCACCGAAGCGCATAGAGACTGCAGGAGTCATTGCCTGCATCTCTCTTGAGACTGCGCAAAATGAAATGCACGGTGGCCAAGCTATTCCTGCATTTGATTTCTATTTGGCTCCCTTTGTGCGGATCACTTATAAGGAGGAATTGAAGGTTCTCGAGTCCCTTACCGGCAAGGACTTGTCAAAGTATTATGATGCGGAAATAGAAGATTATGTAAAGAAAGATCTCGAAGGTCTCGAAGGGGATGAACGCCTGCTTCAACATGCCATCAACCGCACAGTTGGACGAGTTCATCAATCAATGGAAGCTTTCATCCACAATATGAATACCATCCATTCCCGTGGTGGAAACCAAGTTGTATTCAGTTCTATAAATTATGGCACTGACACATCCGCAGAGGGGCGATGCGTAATACGTGAAATTCTCAACTGCACTTACGAAGGTGTCGGGAATGGAGCCACAGCTATTTTCCCAATCCAGATTTGGAAAAAGAAACGAGGAGTAAGCTATCTTCCGGAAGATCGCAACTACGATCTTTATCGTCTTGCATGCAAGGTGGCAGCCAAACGTTTTTTCCCAAATTTCCTCAACCTGGACGCAACATATAATCAACACGAGCTTTGGAGAGCTGATGATCCTCGACGATTTGAATACGAAGTTGCAACTATGGGTTGCCGTACCAGAGTATTTGAAAATCGTTATGGCAAAAAGACTTCTATAGGTCGTGGAAACCTATCTTTCTCCACTATCAATATTGTGCGCCTTGCTATTGAATGCATGGGCATAAAGAATCAGGATGAACGTATTGAGCGTTTCTTCCAGCGTCTTGACAATATCCTTGAGCTCACAGCCAAGCAACTCGACGATCGATATCAGTTTCAGAAGACTGCACTTGCCAAGCAATTCCCGCTCGTCATGGGGACACTTTGGAATGGTGCTGAAAAACTTGGACCCAATGACACCATAGAAAGTGTCATCAACCAGGGAACTCTCGGCATTGGCTTCATCGGACTTGCTGAATGTCTTATCGCCCTCACCGGCAAACATCATGGTGAAAGCGATGAGGCTCAGAAGCTTGGACTTCGCATTGTAGGACACATGCGTTCTAAGGTCAACGAATTTTGTGAGCGTTATGGTCATAACTATTCCGTTCTTGCCACTCCTGCTGAAGGACTAAGTGGCAGATTCACCAAGCGAGATCGTGCTACTTTTGGAGTTATTGAGGGTATCACTGACAAGGACTACTATACCAATTCCAATCATGTCCCTGTCTACTATCATTGCTCACCCCGTCATAAGGCAAAAGTGGAGGCTCCATACCATGAGCTCACCCGTGGCGGACATATCTTCTATGTGGAAATCGATGGCGATGCCACCCATAATGAAGAGTGTATCATGCAGATTGTGGATATGATGGATAAGTATAATATGGGATACGGCTCTGTCAACCACAACCGCAACCATTGTCCGAAATGCGGATACGAAAATGCAGATATGGAAATGAAGGCATGTCCGAAATGTGGCACCAACTTCGAAACCATCCAACGCATCACCGGCTACCTTGTCGGCACGACAGACCGTTGGAATTCCGGAAAGCTCGCCGAACTCAAAGACCGAGTAGTCCACAAATAATTAAATAGTAATGTATAATTCATAATGCATAATTCATAATTGTTTGTCACTGAATTTCAGTCGAAAGCATTTTTACGATACTATAGATTTAATTTGATCGGCCTTCTAATAGTTGATCGTTGATCGTTAATCGTTTATCGTTGTGTATAAAGTTCTCGATATAGTAAAAGGCACTACAGTAGACGGTCCGGGCTTCCGGACCGCCATCTATTTTGCCGGTTGCCGCCACCAATGCCCGGGCTGCCACAATCCCCAATCCTGGGATTTCGATGCCGGAACCGAGATGACTCTCAAAGAATTAATGGACATTATTGAGGAAGAAGACTTCGATGTTACACTCACGGGCGGAGACCCTCTCTATCATCCCGAAGAAATAGCTGTCCTTGCCAAAAGAATAAAAGAGA
>CAMWQY010000107.1 GCA_947176355.1 uncultured Porphyromonadaceae bacterium | reverse complement strand
ATGTTTTCGGAAAGGAATTCCCAGAATGTCTGTGCAAGTATCATATTGTAATTGCTTTTCAGTTTAGGGAATTATCCGATAATCATGATGTCGTTGCCTTCAAGCACTGCGTCGCCTACACTTACAAGGATCTTCTGAACAGTACCGCCATGTGATGTCTTGACGTCGTTTTCCATCTTCATAGCTTCCAGTACGCATACTGTGTCACCGGCATTTACAGTGTCACCCTCTTTCACCTTGAAGCTCATGATAGTGCCGGGAAGTGGAGCCTTGACAGCACCGGCTGCGCTGCTTACAGTCTGTTTGGTGATAACTTTCTCACCGGAAGCAGTAGTAGGAGCCGGAGCGGCCTTATTCACTTTGACTGGAGCCTTCTGGTCCTTTTGAAGCTGAACGTGATAGTGGCTACCGTTTACTATCACTTCGACCTCATTCCCATCGACATCGCCTACTGCAACATTGAAATCGATGCCGTTGATCTTATATTTATATTCTTTCATTGTTCTTTTAATTATTTACGGATGTTGCGATGAAGTTCAGGCTTAGCGCGTAGATTGTAGATTTTAGAGTTCCATGGAGAATAAGTCTTCTTGATTTCATGGATCGTGAGAAGAGTATGCTCTATGTCATGTCCTTGTCCGAAATATTCAGCGAGAGCCATACCGATAGCAGCGATAGTCTCGCCACTTGAAAGCTCAGGATGAGCCTGGTCCATAGTCTTGCCCGCTTTTTCTACAGCAGCGGTCTTCTTTTTATTAAGAAGATGTTGGGAAATTTGGCCAAAACCCATAAAGAGAAGGCTCAGGATGATCAAAGCTGAAATGACGATACACATGGCGATGAGTGTAAGCGAACCGCCGAAGGAATCGTTTTCTTTAAGATTCTGTGCTTTTTCAAGCTGACGCATTCTCCTTGCAGTGGCACTGACTTCTACAGTGTTGGTCTCTTCAGATGGAATTGCTACAGATTCAAGAGTCTCCTGTCCGTTTGCCAGACAAGCTTTCTCGCACTGTTGGTCGCAATTCCCTTCTTCACAAGCACCTTGGCAATTCTCAGTGCAAGCTACTTCGGGAGCATCTATCTGCTCCGGGCCGAGCTCTGTCTGTGCATAACCACAAGTGAGGGTAAGGCTTAAAATTCCTAATGTAATATATTTCTTAAGCATAATGTCTTATATTAAAGAGGAATGTTGCCGTGCTTTTTGGCTGGATTAGACTGCTTCTTAGTCGCAAGCATCTGAAGGGCGCGGATGATACGGAAGCGAGTATTGCGGGGTTCGATGACATCATCGATATATCCATATTTGGCAGCATTGTAAGGATTAGCGAAGAGTTTTGTGTATTCCTCCTCTTTCTCCTTCTTGAAAGCAGCCGGATCTTCGTGTTCTTTAGCTTCCTTAGCGTAGAGGACACCGACAGCACCTTCTGCACCCATGACTGCGATTTCAGCAGTTGGCCAAGCATAGTTCATGTCGCCACGCAGTTGCTTGCAGCTCATTACGATGTGGCTACCACCATAGCTCTTGCGAAGAGTTACTGTCACCTTTGGCACAGTTGCTTCTCCGTATGCGTAAAGAAGTTTTGCACCGTGAAGGATGACTGCATTGTATTCCTGGCCCGTACCCGGAAGGAAGCCCGGAACGTCAACAAGTGTAACCAAAGGAATATTGAAAGCATCGCAGAAGCGAACGAAACGAGCAGCCTTACGAGAGGCATTTACGTCAAGGACACCTGCAAGCACCTTAGGCTGGTTAGCAACGATACCGACGCTCTGGCCGTTGAAACGAGCGAAACCGGTGATAATATTGCGTGCAAAAGCAGGTTGAACTTCGAGGAATTCGCCATTATCGATAATAGCACCAATCACCTCATACATATCGTAAGATTTCTTGGGGCTGTCAGGCACAATCTCATTGAGCTTATCCTCAAGACGATCGATTGGATCAGTGCAAGGCACGAGAGGAGTCTCCTCCATATTGTTCTGAGGAATGTAGCTTATGAGCTTACGTATAAGCTTCAGAGCTTCTTCGCCATCTTCGCAAGCAAAGTGAGTAACGCCTGACTTTGAAGCATGAACGGAAGCACCTCCAAGTTGCTCCTGAGTAACATCTTCTCCTGTCACAGTCTTCACAACTGAAGGGCCGGTGAGGAACATGTAGGACATACCCTTCACCATAATGGTAAAGTCAGTAAGAGCAGGGGAGTAAACAGCACCACCGGCGCAAGGACCGAGAATGGCACTGATTTGCGGGATAACGCCGGAAGCGAGGATATTGCGCTGGAAAATTTCAGAATAACCGGCGAGAGCATTGATGCCTTCCTGGATACGTGCGCCACCGGAGTCATTAAGACCTATGACTGGAGCTCCCATCTTCATTGCGAGGTCCATAACCTTGCAAATCTTTTGTGCCATGGTCTCGGAAAGTGAACCTCCGAGCACTGTGAAATCCTGGGCGAAAACATAGACAAGGCGTCCTTCAATAGTACCAAAACCTGTCACAACACCATCGCCGAGATATTGCTTCTTCTCCATTCCGAAGTTTGTGCTACGGTGGGTCACAAACATGTCGAGTTCTTCAAAACTTCCTTCGTCGAGGAGCTGGTCGATTCTTTCACGGGCAGTGTATTTGCCACGTTCATGCTGTTTGGCAATAGCCTTCTCGCCACCGCCAAGACGTGCAATTGCACGCTTGTCGATGAGCTCTTGAATCTTTTGTTCTTGAGTGGTCATTATTCAATATGTTGAATGATTATTTCTTAGAGGGATCTTCGCAAAGTTCAGTGAGAACAGCTTCTGTGCATTTTGGGTGAAGGAATGCGATCTGAAGGCCATCAGCGCCTTTGCGAGGAGCTTTGTCGATAGTGCGGATACCCTTTTCTTCACATTCTGCAAGAGCCTCGGCAACTCCGCTTTCAACAGCGAATGCCATGTGGTGCATACCACCTTTTCCGCCATTCTTTTCGATGAATTTAGCGATTGTGCTGTCAGGGCTGGTAGCTTCAAGGAGTTCGATCTTAGTGTCACCGACTTTGAAGAAAGCGGTAGTCACCTTCTGATCTTCTACTACTTCTTGCTTGTAGCATTTGAGGCCAAGTACGTTTTCGTAGTATTTGATGGCTTCAGCCAAGTTTGGCACTGCGATGCCAATGTGCTCGATGTGGGAAATTTCCATTGCGTTTTTGATTTATTGGTTAGTTAGTATTTTTTTAGTTTCAATGCATCTGTCCCTTCTTGAGGGCCACAAACACAATTACGTGCAAAATTAACAATTATTTTTTAAATGTGAAAAAGTATTTTAAAGAATCTTTAAAAAAAAACAAAAATTATGTCGGAAGCAAAATTTTTCACTTTAATTTATTGTTATGTCAGAATTTTTTACGATATTTGCAAAATATTTGCAGAAGTGTCTATTCGGCACGTTAAATTTTGTTTTCATTAGAGATTCTCCTCGTCTGAAACTTATATGGAAATGACCTCGGGGGCACTTGCCTCAATAATCAAAGGAGTCGTAGAAGGAGACTCCGAAGTAAAGCTTTCAGGCTTCGCGAAAATAGAAGAGGCTGCCCCAGGGCAGCTTACATTCATAGCGAATCCAAAATATGCGCATTTTATTGAGTCGACCAAAGCGTCGGCTGTCTTGGTATCTACAAATTTCAACCATCCCAATCCCCTTGGAGTCACTCTGATTAGGGTAGAGGATCCATATTCTACTCTTGCTGAATTGCTTCGTATGATTCAGCAGATGCTTCCCAAGAAATCAGGAATAGAGAATCCTTGTTATATTGCAGAAGGTATAGATATTCCGGCAGATGCTTATATAGGAGCATTTGCATACATCGGAAAAGGTGCAAAAATAGGAAAGGGCTGTATGATATACCCTCAGACCTATATCGGAGAGGGTGTGACGATTGGTGATAATTGCATATTATATGCCGGGGTTAAAATTTATGATGGGTGTAAGATAGGCAACAGTTGCATCTTGCATAGTGGAGTCGTGATAGGCGGAGATGGCTTTGGGTTTGCCCCTAATGCTGATGGAGAATATGAAAAACTCCCGCAGATTGGTATTGTTGTGATAGAAGATAATGTCGAAATCGGAGCAAATACGACCGTAGACCGATCTACATTCGGTTGTACAAAAATCGGACGGGGCACGAAACTTGACAATCTGATAATGGTGGCTCATAATGTTGAGATAGGAGAAAACAATGTCTTTGCTGCTCAGACAGGCATAGCCGGAAGCACTAAAATAGGGAATTGCAACAGGGTAGGAGGTCAGGTAGGTTTTGCCGGTCACATATCCGTAGGAAGCAATAATGAGATAGGAGCTCAATCCGGCATACCTGGAAATGTTGGAGATGGAAATAGGCTGATGGGATATCCCGCAATTGATGTGCGTAAGTTTGCGCGTAATGTAGTATACGTCAATAGGCTTAAAGAGTTATTCGACGAATTGAACCGAAAAAAGTAATCGGTTCGATTCGTCGTTTTTTTTACTAAATCGAAATAAAAATAAATTCAAATATATATGAATCAACTCACTTTAAAAGCTCCGTTCAAGGTGGAGGGAAAAGGATTGCATTCCGGCAAGCACTTGACAGCAGTCTTCAATCCGGCACCTGCAAATTTCGGAGTGAAATTTAAACGAATAGATCTTGAAGAGCAGCCGGTCATTGATGCTGTAGCAGAGAATGTTGTAGACACTACTCGAGGCACCGTGATTGGCAAAGGCGATGCCCGTGTCAGCACGATAGAGCACGCAATGGCAGCATTGTATTCATACGGTGTTGACAATTGTCTTGTGGAAGTAGATGGTCCGGAACTACCGATCCTTGATGGCAGCGCAACAGTCTATACCGAAAATTTAGAGGAAGTCGGACTGTCTGAGCTGGATGCCGATAAAGACTATTATATAATAAAAGAGAAAATCCAATATAAAGACGATAATGGAGGCACAATCACAATTTATCCTGACGAAGGATTTAGCGTGGAAGTGATGGTGGAATATAATTCTCAGATACTCCCGAATCAATTTGCCGTGCTTGATGATCTTGCTGATTTCCGCCAGGAAGTGGGAAGTGCCCGTACATTTGTCTTTGTTCGCGAGATAGAGGCTCTTCTCCAGCATGGACTTATCAAAGGAGGAGACCTTCAGAATAGCATTGTCATATATGATCAACCGGTTTCTCAGGAAAAGATCAATGAGATTTGTGATGCGGTCAAGGTAGAGCACATGACAGTGGATAAGCTTGGATATATCAATCCAAAACCATTGCAATGGGATAATGAGCCGGCACGCCACAAACTTATGGATGTGATTGGAGATATTGCTCTGATAGGACGTCCTTTGAAAGGGCGAGTGGTTGCAGTACGTCCGGGACATACCATCAATAATAAGTTTGCACGTATGCTCAGAAAAGAAGTGAAGCATACTGAGATACAGAGCCCTGTCTACAATCCCAACTTAGCTCCTGTGATAGATGTCAATGGAATCAAGAAGTTGCTTCCACATAGATATCCATTCCTTCTAATCGATAAGGTCATAGAAATCGACCGCAAGCATTGTGTAGCTGTCAAAAATGTCACAGTCAACGAACCATTCTTCCAAGGACATTTCCCCCAAGAACCTGTAATGCCCGGAGTGCTTCAGGTAGAAGCTATGGCTCAGGCTGCAGGAGTCCTCGTGCTGAATTTCCTTGAGGAGCCCGAAAAATATTCCACCTACTTCCTAAAAATCGATAATGTAAAATTCCGTCAGAAAGTAGTGCCCGGAAACACATTGATACTTAACGTCTCATTGGCGACAGAAATTCGCCGCGGATGTGCAGTAGTAAAAGGATACGCATTTGTAGGTGAAAAAATAGTTTGCGAAGCTGAATTCATGGCTCAAATCATCAAGAACAAGTAACGAGATGGCACAGATGAACTGCATACATCCCGACGCAAAAATCGGTAAGAACGTTAAGATAGGCAATTTCACTACTATACATGAAAATGTAGAGATTGGAGACAATTGTGAGATAGATTGCAATGTAAATATATATCCCGGAGCAAGAATCGGAAATGGAGTGAAAATCTTTCCCGGAGCTACAGTTGCAGCTGTGCCTCAGGATCTGAAATTCCGAGGAGAAGAAACGTATGCATATATTGGTGACGGCACGGTGCTTCGTGAATGTGTCACAGTGCATCGTGGCACTGCTTCGAAGGGAAAAACGGTCGTAGGAAGCAACTGTCTGATCATGGCGTATTCACACGTTGCCCACGACTGTGTGATTGGCAATCAAGTTATCATCTCAAATGCCGCACAAATGGCTGGAGAAGTGGTGGTAGATGATTGTGCAGTCATTGGAGGTGGAAGTCTTATCCATCAGTTCTGCCATATTGGACGCAATGTAATGCTTCAAGGTGGCGCATTAGTCAATAAGGACATCCCACCTTTCATCAAAGCTGCACGCGAACCGATATCCTTTGTAGGTCTTAATTCCATAGGTCTTCAACGTAAGGGATTCAAACCTGAAGAGATCCAGCAGATACAAGAGATATATAGAATACTCTATCTTAGCGACCTTAATGTCACTAATGCCATCAAGATGATCAAAGAGGTGTGTGTGCCTTCACGATTTAGAGATGAGATAGTGAATTTTGTAGAGAATTCCAACAGAGGAATTGTAAGATCCGCCATTTGACATAGAGAAGTGGCACAATATAAGGGGAGTGGCGGGATAACGTTGCTCCCTTTCATATATGATAAATATGGTGAATACCTCTAATTTATATTGTCGACAGATAGTAGAATTGCTGAGTGCGCACGGAGTGCGTACAGTTTACTGCAGTCCTGGCTCTCGCAATGCACCTTTGCTGTTGGCATTGGATGCATGTCAGGATATTATAAAGCAAGTTGTAGTGGATGAAAGGAGTGCTGCATTTCAAGCATACGGATGCGCACTTATAGAGCAGCGTCCGGTAGCTCTTGTTTGCACTTCCGGCACTGCTGTACTCAACTATGCTCCGGCAGTGGCGGAGGCATATTATAGCGGTGTGCCATTGATCGTGATATCAGCCGACCGTCCGAAAGAGTGGATAGATCAAGAAGACTCCCAGACTATCCGCCAATTTGGAGTGTTGAGTCATATAGTGAAAGGAAGCTATGATGTGCGGGCAATACCGGAAGGATCGAATCGAGAATATTCAGAAGATGTAAAATGGACTGTCAACCGGACTGTTAATGAAGCATTGTTGAAAGCTATGGATGGCAAGCGAGGTCCGGTGCATATAAATGTCCAATTATCGGAGCCATTGGGTGAATTGTCAGAAGAACCGATCTCAAGTCAAAGATGTGTTTCTCTCATTCCGGCGTATGATTCCCTTCCTGTAAGTGTCATCAGAAGATTGTCAGAAAGGGCTGCAGAATCAAAGATAATGCTTGTAGCAGGATTCAGCTTGCCCGATCATGTGCTTGATAAGGCAGTTCGTACTTTTTCATCATTCCCAAACGTAGTCGTGATGGCAGAGACGCTGGCAAATCTTCATGACCCTCAGCAAATGTCGACTATGATTGACTCCGTGCTCTGCGATATGACTGATAAGGAAAAAGAGAGGATTCGTCCGGATTTGGTGATTTCTTTTGGAGGCGCTCTTGTGTCAAGGATGCTTAAGCAGTATCTTCGAGATTATCCACCGACATATCATTGGAGTCTTGGACATTCGAATTATTTTTGTGACTGCTTCAAGTCAATGACCCATAAAATTGAGATTGCCCCGGCGTCTTTTCTTAAGCAATTGAACGGAGTGATGCGAAAATTAAAAGCTGATATAAAATCTGATTATTATCTGCAATGGAAAGGTTTAAGGGAAAGGTCGAGGTCATTGTCAAGAAAATATATCGAGTCAGCTACTTGGTCGGATATCAAGGCACTTGATTATATCTATAGAAATTATAAATTTGACAATCTGTTTGTCTCGAATGGCACTGCAGTGAGATATTCCCAACTTATCTCCCATGCCTGTCATGCAGAATATTGCAATAGGGGAGTTTCGGGTATTGATGGTAGTACTTCGACGGCAGTAGGTGGAGCTTGGTCGTATAAAGGACATACATGTCTTATTTCCGGAGATATGTCGTGGATTTATGATTCAGGAGCATCTGCGCTTAATTGGCTTCCGAGTGATATGCGAATGATTGTAGTTGACAATTCGGGAGGTGGCATTTTCCGATTCATAAAGTCTACATCCAATATTCCCGCGGAAGTACGCGATCATTATTTTTGTGTAGAAGGATTGCCTGATGTAGCGGATATAGCCT